>JBDRQG010000018.1:0-7048 GCA_043826475.1 bacterium | reverse complement strand
ATTCATAGCTGTTCTTGATGACTCTATGGCTGCTCTTGAAAAGAACAATGTCCCTCAGGATGTCAAAAATGAAGTCCTCGGGATACTTTATTCGATGAAGAGTGAAATTGTAAGAGTATAATTTATGTCCAACCGAGTAGGTCTAAACCCCTGCCCCAAAGGGGTGCCGAAGGCAGGTTTCGACATATTTGGTTTATCATAGTTCACACAGCAAGCTGTGTGGTACCTGTGTATTGACTATTTTACATGGCGGGTCCGAAAACGAAACCGCCCTACAGAATTAAATCAAATATTCTTTTATAATCAAAAACCCCCGGGCAATTAAGACCGAGGGTTTTTACAAAAATCGAAGTGGTCAGGTTTATTGTATGACCATATTTATGATTATATTTTTTGCATAGCGCAGATGAAAAAGTCGTTCCCTTCCAGTGGAAATCCCTTCACCTTCACATAATCACCCGGATAGAAATCACTGAGCAACAAAGCTGTTCCATCAACATCAGTAAGAAGAGCCTTTGGACAAACGGCTCCGATCCAGGCCAAACCATCAAAGGTAACAATCCCTTCGACTGCATCTATCGTAGCGAGGTAGGCGCTGAATTCTTCGCATTTCTTGAAAGTGCAATCAGCAACCTTAATATTGACAGCTAAAAGATTGTCGGAATCAATAGTAACAGCATGAACCTCGACTACAAAGCCGACAGCCAGATCAGTAAACTCATATATTTCTACCTGTTTTTTAACCCAGTCATTATCACTGTTCCCCCCGACATCACCTTCCCCCTCGCCTGATGAGAAAGTAGGTGTTGATAATGGAGCATGGCCCCAGATAATGGTGCTTTCATTGATACTAATGGTTTCGGTACGGCCGCTGACAGTAAATGTTCCGGCAGAATAATCGATAGTCATAATGGTATCAAAGAATACTACATCATAATCAGGACAATCCCCGCCTCTGAAGATTCTAATATTATTGGCAATAATGGTAACTTCGTCCTGGAGGACGCCACAAACTCTGATAGAGTCATCGACTAGAATTTCATCGAATGTAATTGGTGTCATGACTCCATTAACGACCAGAGTAATTTCACAGTCATCTGCGGCATAAGCGACATAATCGATAGTCGTAAAAGTTAATTTACTTTCTTCTGTGTCCACTGATGCCACACGAGAATTAAACTGAATTTGATCGGCAGTAAGAACAAGGGCTAAATCACCATTCTCGTTATCAAATACAGCATTGGCTGTCTGTGATCCGATCATATTTTCCGGGTTATCCCCCGAGCAACCAATTCCAATAGCCGCTAAAATCAACCCTAAAAGGATCAACAGAGCACTACTTCCGACACGTTTCATAATTCTTCCTCCTTGACAGATTATTGTAGGCTGCTGGATCGACAGCACAACGATGTTTTCTATGTACATAACTACAGAGCGATTTATTTATTATTTAGTTCACACAAAGAAAAGAATTGATAAAGAAGAGTTTTGTTCAAACCTGCCACAAGCTTTCTTGTTTTATATGGCGGGATCACAGGGATCCCACCCTGCAAAAATACAAATCATTGAAAAACCCCCGGTCAATTAAGACCGAGGGTTTTGTATTTTATATGCGGATGGTCGGACTCGAACCGACATGGATTGCTCCACTACCCCCTCAAGATAGCGTGTCTACCAATTCCACCACACCCGCTTAAAAACATTTTACTTATTTTCCAGAATCTACAGGTGTCGTGTTAATTTCAATCGGAGTTACCTGAATCGGAGATTCCTGTCCGGTTGAATCCGCAAGCTGTTGTTCCTGCTGTAAACGCTGCTGTTCCAGAGCCCGTTCACGGTCGGCCTGCGCCTGACGAGTGACAGCCGATTCTGTAACAGTTTCATCACTAGTTCCAATATTAATTCTGTTTCCTGATGAAATAAAAGCCAGCGACACACAGTTGACCATAAACAGAATAGCCAGAACGGTAGTAGCTTTTGACAGGAACGATCCTGCCCCACGTCCACCAAAAACAGCGCCGCCCAATCCACCGCCGCCACCGCCAAAGGCTGATCCGGCTAAACCTTCACCCTTAGCTGATTGTAAAAGCACGACCAAAACCAGGCCGATACAAACAATAACATGAAAAATAACCCAGGTAATAAACAAGTAGAAACCTCCGTCTATACTGCTTTAATAATTCCAATAAAATCGTCCGCTTTCAGCGATGCACCGCCAATAAGACCGCCATCAATATCCGGCTGTTCCAGCAGACTGGCGGCATTTCCCGGTTTCATCGAACCGCCATACAAAATCGGGATGATCGCTGCGGCTTTTTTATCAACCAGTGCAACCTTCTCCCGAATAAACTTATGTACATCCTGAGCCATTTCAGGTGTGGCTGTTTTACCGGTTCCAATCGCCCACACAGGCTCATAAGCAACAACCGACCGACTAATCATATCGGTCGAAAACTCTGCAAGGCATCCATCAATTTGTCCGCCGACAACCTCTTCCGTTTTACCGGACTCGCGTTCCTCGGCCGTCTCACCGACACATATGATTGGAATCAGTCCTTTGGCAAGAGCCAGCCTGGCTTTTTCATTTACAAGCTGATCAGTCTCACCATGAAACTGCCTCCTCTCAGAGTGGCCCAATATAACATGGGTCGCCCCGGCTGTCAATAGCATGTTAGCTGATACTTCGCCTGTATAGGCTCCTTTTTCATGAGCCGACATATCCTGGGCCCCGACTTTTATGTGGCTGCCGGACACAAGCTTAGAGGCATAATGAAGTGATGTAAAGGGCGGACAGACCAAAACTGTCGCTTTATCATTTTTTGAGTTGCCATTTAAGAGGTCATGCAAAAGGGCTTCGGTCTCTTCAATTGTCCCGTTCAGTTTCCAATTTCCGGCAATGATAATCTCCCGCATCAAACCACCCCGACTTTTATTTGATCTGTTAGGGCGGCAATACCCGGAAGCATTTTACCTTCGAGAAATTCAAGCGAAGCTCCGCCGCCGGTTGAGATATGGGAGAGTTGGTCTTCCAATCCGGCCTGGGAAACAGCCGCGGCTGAATCACCTCCACCTACAATGGTAGTGGCTCCATGTTTTGTCAGATCAGCCAATATTTTCGCTAGGGCGATTGTTCCACCGGCAAAGGGCTTATGTTCAAAGACACCCATCGGACCATTCCAAATAATGGTTTTACAACCCGCTAATTTCTCTTTGAATAATTTTATTGTATCAGGACCGATATCAAGCCCCATCATTCCCTCGGGGATTTTATCAATCTTTACAGCTTTTGTCTTGACATTATCAGATATTTCTGAGGCGACAATGGCATCCGAAGGGAAAAAGAGTTTGGCACGGGAGCTTTGTACTTTTTTAATAATCTCACCGGCAAGTTCAACTTTTTCATTATCAACCAGAGAATTTCCAATCTGGTAGCCCATTGCTTTGGCGAAGGTGAAAGCCATCCCGCCGCCGATAAATAAAAGATCAACTTTATCCATCAAGTTAGTGATAACATCAATTTTCCCGGCGATTTTTGCTCCGCCAAGAATAGCCGCAAAGGGGCGTTTTGGTTCTGTTAATGCCTGCCCCAGATATTTGATTTCTTTTTCAATAAGAAATCCGGCAATGGCCTGATCAAAGTATCTGGTGACCCCTTCAGTAGAAGCATGCGCCCGGTGTGCCGATCCAAAGGCATCGTTGACATAAATATCACCGAGAGAAGCGAGCTTTTTTGCAAATTCAGGATCGTTTTTGGTTTCCTCGTCATGGAAACGAAGATTCTCAAGAAGCAAACAGTCACCATCTTTCATCTTCCTGATAACATTAGATGCTTCCGGTCCGATACAATCCTCAGCAAACCCGACTTCCATCCCCAAAAGCTCTGATAATCTTTTTACTACAGGACGAAGCGACATTTCAGGAACATGCTTTCCTTTGGGTCTTCCAAGATGCGAGCAGGCTATAACTTTACCGCCATCATTGAGAATTTTTTTCAATGTCGGAAGAGCCGCTTTGATGCGGCTGTCATCGGTAATATTCTGTTTATCATCAAGAGGGACATTGAAGTCAACCCGAACCAACACTCTTTGCGAGCGGAAATTGATATCGGCCACAGTTACTTTATTCATTTTATCAATCCTTAATAATGTAGATTTACAACATTATTTCCATCATATCCAGCATACGGTTGGAGAAGCCCCATTCATTGTCATACCAACTGAACACTTTCACGAAATTTCCGCTGGTCATCGTCATCTCACTGTCAAAAATAGAGCCATGGGGGTTGCCAACTACATCTATCGAAACAATCGGCTCATCACAATATTCTAAAGCCTTGGAAAGTCCGGGTGTTGCCGCTGCTGCTTTCATTGCGGCATTTACTTGTTCTTTAGTCACTTCTTTTTCGAGAATCACGGCCAGATCAACCATCGAACCATCCGGGGTCGGGACACGGATAGCGCAACCATCCATTTTACCTTTTAATTCCGGAATAACCAGAGCGATAGCTTTGGCGGCTCCGGTAGTTGTTGGCACCATCGAAAGGGCTGCCGCTCGGGCTCTCCTCAAATCATCAAGGGGAGCATCGAGGATTTTCTGTCCGGCGGTATAGGAATGGATAGTGGTCATGAAGCCCTTGACAATACCAAAATTATCCATCAAAACTTTGCATATTGGCGCCAGACAGTTGGTAGTGCAGGAGCCAACCGAAATTACATTATGTTTGGTTTTGTCATATTTTTTACAATTGATGCCTGTTATAAAGGTTCCATCGATATTTTTATCTTTAACTTTTGCCGGTGCCGAGATAACAACTTTTTTAGCCCCGGCAGCAATATGCTTCGAGGCGGTTTCCATAGTACGAAACAGACCGGTACATTCCAGAACGATATCAGCCCCAAGTTTTCCCCAGGGAAGATTAGCTGGATCACGCTCGGCCATAATCGGAATAGATTTACCATTCACGATTAAGTTATTTCCCTCAACAGAAATTTCACCGGGAAATCTTCCATGGACAGAATCATATTTTAACAGATGTGCTAAAGTTTTGGCGTCGGTGATATCGTTGATTCCGACAAATTCAATATTCTTATTCTGGGCAGCTTTGAAAACCAGTCGACCAATCCGACCAAATCCGTTAATTCCAACTTTCATCGCATCCTCCTTTTATCTCATGGCATCATTTCGACTGGAAAAGATATTTCACACCTATCGAAATGACAAATGCATCATAATTTCGTATCGACAATAAAGGGTCAGAAAAATCAATGGACAAGTATTTAACATTTAACTCCAACCCTATAATAGTACTTATCGGATAGTCTATCCCTCCTCCGAAGCAATAACTTATATCAGTAGCTGTTTTTTCACCATAATAATCATAATAATAGTAATTAGTGGTAAACTGAACTGACCTGCGACCATAATAAACCCCGCCACCGCCCATAAGATACGGCTGCAGCTTAAAATCAAATGAGCCAAGAGGATAGAGCTTGGCTTTGGCGAGAAAAGTATATATTAAAAGATTGCCAACATTTTCAATGTTGTCTTCAATGAAAGTTACCGATCCCCGGTTGACCAATCCGAGTGAACCCTCCAAAACAAGCGACGGGAATAATCGGTATCCGTAAAAAGCTTCAAAGGCAGCATTTTCTTCTTTTATCTTTGATTTAAAACTGCTGCTTTCACTTGAGTCTGTAAGAGGCGGGATTTCCCCCCGATTACTCCAGACGCCAAGTCTGATACCGGCTTGATGCTGTTTATTAAAAAGAAATTTTGATTCTGTTTCTGATTCTTCTGCTTTAACAGATGAAAGGGATGCAAATGTAATTAATGAGATTAAAATAACAGAAATTAGATGATTTGATTTTAGTATAATTTGTTTCATTATAAACCTGTATATTTAATTAGGCTATCTTATTCGTTCTTATAGAATATCAATTTATTATGGCCATAGTCAAACAGTACTTTGAATTTATTTAATAATTGATTGCCGATATTCCCGGCTAATTGGGATGACCCGGCCAACCCTTCTCCCTGAGATGGTATTATCGCTTCAACATCGGACAAAATAATTTGACCGATTTTAAACTCTCGCATTGTCCCGGATAAACTCTCCAGCTTTCCTCCGATTCCGCCAAAGGTATCACTATTGGATCTTATATTTTCCAACAAATTAACCAGACTATTCCGGTCGACAAACTGTTTATGTAATACCAAAGCATATGAATTGCCGAGATCGACAATAAAATCACCTTTTATTCCCCCTATCTCCCCTTCTATTGTCGGGACTAACATCGTCAGCTTAAAGGGGACCTCCTCTCCCCCTGCAGGAGGCGTAAATTTATCAGGGTTGAATATGGTTAATTCTGAGTTTTGATAATCCACCATAACCGGGAATCGGGAAAGGAAATCATGGCCGAGTATCCCCCCAAAGTCATTATCCGTAGGTAATATTTTTTCAAAATCACTTAAATCCATCGTACCGGCAATCTGGTTTAACAATACCAGCGACTCGATAGAAATGGAATCGGTCCTGACTAATTGTACTTCATCAAAGCCGGCAATCCCTACCACCGGCATAGTCCCGGTAACTTCAAGTCCCAAATCAGAAATTGCATTCAAATTGAAAAAATTGGCAGAGGCACCCGAGTCCAATAAAAACCAGATTTTTTTCTTACCATTTAACGAAGCCAGAAACCAGATATGATCATATTTATATTCAAAGGGGATTTTGATTATCTCATCTTTATTATTAAACCTGAAATCAGCGATTTCCTTTTCAGGTATTTGAAAAATGCTGTTGTTCATTTCCGGGTTGATTAGGATTGAATCGATATCAAATATGATTGACATCGATGTACCGGGATATAGAACATCATAATGGAAAGGAAAATAAATCTCTGAAATTTTTCGGAAGTCATCATATTCCGTAACGGTGGTGATATTATCTAATTCATCAATCAACTTTGTTCTCATACCGGTTATCTTATTAAAAAAGACAATAACCGTATCTTGATAAAGAGGATAAAAGGCAACTTGATGGAATGCC
>JBDRQG010000017.1:0-21891 GCA_043826475.1 bacterium | reverse complement strand
GGTACCAGTTGCCCATGAAACAGTATATTTCAAATCCATCCGGATATTATTAGTGCGTCGCATCGCAATCTGGAAATCAATACCCTTAATAGTTCCAAAATCCGTATTAGCATAAAAATCATATGCGTACGGTGAGGCATTTTGATGGAAAATCTGAGTCAAATCTTCAACGTCTTTATAATAAGCTGTGACGCTGAGAGCTGTGTTCATTCCTATTTGATGAGTCACACCAGCTTCATATTGAGTGATTTTTTCAGGTTCCAGATTTGGACTTGGAAAGGCGTAATACGATCCAGCCCCAATTCTTTGAGCAAGAAAATCATAACCGGAATAGAGATGAACCAAATCCGGTCTCTGGAAAAATTTTCCATAGTTGATATGGAATTGTGTCTTGTCAGATACAGGGAATCCGATTCCTAAACGAGGTGATAATCTGGTGAAAACCTTACTGTCTTCGAAATCACTTCTTTCCAGTGTATCTACTCCGGTAAGATTACCCGGATCAAGCGGATTGTTAAGGTCTATGATACGAAGTGATTTGTAATCAAACATATCAAAACGCAAGCCGGCATTGATAATAAATCCTCCCCAATCAATCCGATCCTGCAAATACAAACCAAGATTTATAGGGTGTTTGGTATCATTTTTCCAATCTTCATTATCAGATTCATTTCCCAATGAATCATAACCATACCGATTGATGTTCGAAGAAACATACCCACCGGTATACGTTGCATCCAGGTTTTCATAATAGCGCAAAGTGTGGCGCTGGAAGTCAACCCCGCTTTTAAAGGTATGAACGGTACCTAATTGTTTATTAAAATCACCTTTAATACCAATATATGAAGATTTACGCTTCAAATAATTGGCATAAAGAGATTCGGCATAACCTAAGGTATCACCATCTACAATGATCGCACCGTTGGGATCACTGAAAAGAGTCAGGTAGTCCCATTCCGGATCAGCAAAACCTCGGTTATAAGCTTCCAGATCATCAAACATAACTCCGTCACCACGGAATCGTTCAGTTACAAAATATGAAGCACTAAGATTATAATATGTATTAGCGTCCATCATATGGGTAAATTTCAGGTTAGCGCCGAAATTCTTATCAAGATATTTAGGGCTATGTTCAACATTAAGGAGATAATTATGACGGTATTCCTGCCATAAATCTTTCGACCAGTTGCCATTGGCTGTTAATTTCATTTTTGGCGAAAGATCAAAATCAAATTTTGCCTGTGCCGACCAACCGTCGAGCGAATTAGAGGGCAGACGGACACCATACTCTTCATCCAACCCAGCTAATTCAAAAAATTCTTTAGTCTTGGAAGAGGGTGACCGATCACCCAAATAACGGCGTTCTCCCGATACAAAGAAGAAAGCATTTTTAAATCCGGGTAATGGCCCGCCCAGATCTGCTGAATAAAAGTTTTGGTCATAGCTGTCAGGCAACAGATTATCAGTAACCATATCAAGGGTGCCGTGATATTCAGGAGTTCCAGATTTGGTCACAACATTAACAACCCCCGAAGCAACATGGCCATATTCTGCCGAAAAAGTACCTGATTGTACCGATATTTCTTTAATAGCATTGTTGGCCAGAGAGGAAGAGGAAATCCCCGAAAGAGGATCCTGTTGTGAGAAGCCATCGACATAATAAGCTACTTCTGATGGTCTTCCACCACGAAGGTTCAACTCCCCACCACTGCTGGTTGACTCTCTGTTACCACGAAGACGAACATTACTGTCATTGTTCAATTTCATTCGTACTACGGAATTCTGAAGCGTTATGGCCGATTCAAAGCCTCTGATCGGCAGCGCTTCGAATTCCTCACTGGTCATAACATCAATTGTGGTCGTTTTGTCACTCAAAACCAATGGACGAATTGAGGAGACCGTAATTGTCTTATTGAGATCGGTGACCTGGGCTTCCAGGGCATGGTCTTCTTTTGTCGCCAGATCAGTTGAAACATAAACATTCTCAACTTTAAGCGACGAATATCCCACTGAGCTAATCAGTATAGTATAACTTCCGACAGGAACATTAAGTACAATATACCTACCATCCACATCGGAAGTAGCTCCCAGAGCTGTACCTTCGACAGCAATAGAGGCGCCAATTATGGGATCACCTGTTTTGGCATCGGTCAATACGCCGGAAATTTTCCCGGTCACCGCTGCTAAAGCTGAACCCACAAAAAAGCACAGCAGGAAACATACTACGAGAAAAGATTTTAATCTCACGATTATACATCCCTCCTAACTTTAGTTTTAGAAATATTTGTAAGTTTATTAATCATTAATAATTGAAGCATAGACCAGCCCTCCATGGCTAAAAGATTATTCGCTCGTATGAATCTTTACTTTTGTAACAAAAAACAAATATTTAATATATTGAGTCAACAATAATAAATATTAAAATA
Source organism: bacterium (assembly GCA_043826475.1). GTDB lineage: Bacteria > Zixibacteria > MSB-5A5 > GN15 > FEB-12 > DAOWMZ01. The sequence goes on along the minus strand of JBDRQG010000017.1, from coordinate 19,465 downwards.
TCATGTCATTCTTGGGGTTACAGCTGCCAACCGAGAGCAGATTCTCTATCATCATAAATTTTATAATATTTTATCCTATGTTTATTTCGATTTTAATAGAATGCTATCATGATCCTGAATGCGAGCAGACTGCCTAACATTTTATATTTAGTTGATAAAGACAAGGGAACAAAATAGTTAAATGTTAGTTAAATATTAATATAACATAAAAATTAAGTCTAATATGGAGGTTAAAATGAGCGTTGTGAAATCCTATGCGACAACTGCTGCTAATAAACCACTCGAACTATTTGAATATAAGGTTGATAAACTTAAGGCTGATGAGGTAGAAATTGATGTCCGCTATTGTGGAATCTGTCATTCGGATTTATCAATGATCGAAAATCAATGGCAAATGTCAAGCTACCCGCTGGTTCCAGGCCATGAAGTTGCCGGTGAAATTGTGGCTGTTGGCGATCAGGTTAAAAATCTCAAACTCGGTGACAGGGTTGGTCTGGGATGGAACTCAAAAAGTTGTATGGTATGCGAGCAATGTATGTCTGGTAATCACAATCTATGCGCTTCTGGTGAACAAACAATTGTTGGCCGTTTTGGCGGATTTGCTGATAAAGTCCGCTGTCATTGGAGCTGGGCTATTCCTCTGCCTGATATAATGGATTTTAAAGCAGCCGGGCCTCTTTTCTGCGGTGGGATAACAGTTTTTAATCCGATCGTTCAGTTTAACATCAAACCAACAGATCATGTCGGAGTTGTCGGTATTGGCGGATTGGGGCATATGGCGATTCAATTCTTGTCAAAATGGGGCTGTCATGTCACGGCTTTTACTTCTTCTGATAATAAAGCCACTGAAGCCCGTAAATTTGGTGCTCATGAGATAGTCGATTCCCGTGATGATATGGCGTTGGAATCTGCGGCTGGATCCCAGGATTTCTTATTAGTTACTGCCAATGTCACTCTCAATTGGCAACTTTATATAAATGCTCTTCGTCCCAAAGGACGGCTCCATTTCGTCGGGGCTGTCATGGAACCGCTTTCAATTCCGGTCTTCAGCCTTCTTATTGGACAAAAATCAATCTCAGCTTCACCCCTAGGAAGCCCAGCAGTAACAAAACAGATGCTGGATTTCTGTACTCGTCATGATATTGCCCCGCAAATTGAAATTTTCCCAATGTCAAAAGTAAATGAGGCTCTTGATCATTTGAAAAAGGGTAAGGCGAGGTACCGAATAGTGCTCAAAAATGATTTTTAGAACAATATCAGAGTATCACTTAGCTGATAATGACTTTTAATTTTTATGATATTAAAGGGCGATGGCCATTATGACATCGTCATTTAATGTTTATCTTCAAAAATCATGTTATAATTTACAAAATGTGATAATTGAGATAATAATATTAACAGATAATCAATTGACTTCGATAAATGAAAAAAATGAGATAAAATTATAAATACTGAGGGGCAGGGTCGAACTGCCGACCTCCTGATCCACAATCAGGCGCTCTAACCAACTGAGCTACCCCAGCATCAATGGATGAAATTTATCCAATTTTAGCTTTATGTCAAGAATTTACTTAAAATGGGAAATAAAATGTGTTTAGAATAGATGGAAGGGGTACAATCCAGCTGTTATAAAAAGACAATAGCCTGATATTAATCAGATGGCCGCTACCAGGTGGACCACTCCGGCAATTATCAGAACAATAATAATCAGCGGAGCCAGAATTCCAAGAGCCCCAAACACTACTCCAAAAACAGCCCCAACCAGCCCTCCGATAAGCCCTATTATACCACCAATCAACCCGCCTATTATTCCCAAAATACCAGCCAAAAGACCAATTATAACCCCAAATCCGCCAGTGGCTAAGATACAGAAGCCAATAAAAATAAGGATCATAGCGCCAATTATTTTAAGCATCTTTAATTCTCCATATTAGAGAAACTCTCACTAAAAGCACTTATAACAGAAGTGATACTTTCTGTTTTAAACTACGAAAATTTACTTACATAGTTTCAACTTCACAATATTTACTTTATTATTTGAATAAAATTCAATTATTTTTGATAATTCCAATCCAAAATTATGATCTTAAACACTTGCATATTAGTACTAATCAGGCCATAATAAGTCAGGATTTTAATATGGATAATTCTAATTACAACAAAGAAAAAAGTGAAGCTTATTATACTTCACTGCGCATCCGCATGGTTGATTATCAATTGACTAACCGGGGAATAAAAGACGAACTTGTTCTAAAAGCCATGCGTACTGTTCCCCGCCATAAATTTATTCCTGTTGAACACCGAGAGCAGGCTTATCATGATGGACCCCAGCCAATCGGTAAAAATCAAACTATTTCACAACCCTTTATAGTAGCCTCGATGACCGAACATCTCCAAATCGATGGTACATGCAAAGTTCTGGAAGTTGGAACGGGGTGCGGTTATCAGACAGCCGTATTAGCTGAAATTACCAATTCCGTTTTGTCCATAGAACGAATTCCCGATCTCTTGAAAAAAGCCAATAATATTCTTTTTGAACTGGGATATAGAACAGTCAAAACTCAATTAGGGGATGGTACCAAAGGGATACCAGAACATGCTCCATATGACGGTATAATTGTCACAGCGGCCTCATCGAACATTCCGGATGCTCTGATTGAACAACTTGCCATGGGGGGGCGAATGATTATCCCGGTCGAAGAATCCCCAACCACCCAAATCCTTTTGAAAATCATAAAAACTAAACAAGGGCTTACAATTGAAAGATTATATGAAGTCCGCTTTGTACCCTTAATAGGAGATTAAAATCGGAGGTTTTATGATTATTTATAAGGATACAATTGAGAATATCGTCTTGGATCAATTGCACGGTTTTTTTGTCGGCTGGCCCAATCCTCCTTCGCCAGAAACGCATCTAAGAATATTAAAACAAAGCAGTTATATGGTAATTGCCATCGACAATGAAACCGGAAATGTGGTCGGTTTTATAAATGCTGTCAGTGACAATATTATGAGTGCCTATATTCCCCTTTTGGAAGTCCTGCCAGAATATCAAAAAAGAGGCATCGGTAAGGAACTTGTAAAAAGAGTTCTTGATAAATTTAAGGATCTCTATATGTTAGATCTCTGTTGTGATACAGATAAGCAACCCTTTTATGAAAAACTTGGGCTTACAAAAATGACCGGTATGTATATCAGAAATTTTGATAGGCAAGCCTGCGAGTAAGAATTCCTCTATTGAAATGCTGACAAATCACTATAGTATTTTATCAAAAAAATCAGCCGATACTATATTAATAGATTGAATAATAGCCTTTTTTATTATATAATTAAGCTACAACTATGCGGAGGCAGTTTGAGGACGATATTTACATTGCTGTTCTGCTTAATTTTCACTGGTGCAATTTCTGCTAATCAGGCTTTGAAGATATCTACTGACCAATATGGCTATCATGGCGACACCGTGCAGGTTCGTATAACTCTCGAGAATTTTGATCCCGGTTTGGAACTGGGCGGATTTGATTTATTAATTGATTATGGTCAATTTCTTACTCTTAATTCAGTAGAACCGGGCTATCTGATTTCTGATTGCGATTGGGAATATTTTGGTTATTCCGAAGCATTTAGCCACTCAGTTAGATTAATTGCTATCGCCGATATTAACAACGGACCCGTCCATCCCTCCTGCTATCTCGATTCGGTCGGTCTGATAGCCACGGCTAAATTCATTATTAATGATACTTCTACCGGGGATGACCGATTTTTACCGATAAGATGGAAATGGTATGACTGCGGTGATAATGGAATTTCCTCCCGTGATGGTTTCACTCTCCATATCTCCGATGAAGTTTATGGATTTGACGGCTATACTTATGAAATCATAACCGCTGATACGGCTTTCCCTACTTTTTACGGGGCACCATCAAGTTGTACTGTAAGTCCATCCGAGAATCTTCTCAGAACATTTGATTTTTATAACGGCGGGGTAAATTCCCATTATATTGATACGATTCCTCCTATCGCCATATGTCCCCATGACACTCTGATTTTTAATGCACCGGGGGAATGCGGCAGAAATATGACATTCTCGGCATATGCTTTTGACAATCTGGGTGGCGCCTGGATTGAAAGCACCCCCCCGTCAGGATCTTATTTTCATGTCGGAATCAACAATATTACATGTATTGCTTATGACTCATCAGGAAATTCAGATACCTGCGGATTTAAAATTAGTGTTTATGACCATGAAAATCCATCTATAGTATGCCCGGAGAATATTACTACTTATGTCGATCCGGGTTTATGCGGGGCGGTTGTAAACTACGATATTTCTGCTCAGGACAATTGTATTGGTTTAATTCTTACCGGTAACCCACCCTCAGGTTCTTTTTTCCCACCCGGCTCAACTACTGTTTTATGTCAAGCTGTTGATGGTTTTGGCAATGATGCCTCCTGTTCATTCAAAGTATATGTTAACGATACAATCCCTCCAGCAATTACCTGTCCGGAAAATATTATTGTACCCAATGATCCGGGGCAGTGCGGTGCAGTTGTTGAATTCGAAGCTGATATTTATGACAACTGCGAGGTGTGGATGAATTCATGGCCCGCATCGGGATCATTTTTCAATATTGGAACAACAATTGTCAACTATATTGCAGTCGATGCTTTTGGGAACGGCAGCGTTTGTACTCTTATGGTCACGGTTGAAGATATCGAACCCCCAATTATTAATTGCATAAGCGATATGATTGTAAATAATGATCAGGATGAGTGTGGCGCAGTTGTTAACTTTGATATCAATGCCATGGATAATTGTGCTTCAGCAAATTTAATTATTACTCCGCCATCAGGATCATTTTTTGATGTCGGCACTACCAATGTAATTGCGATAGCAAATGATGATGCTGGTAATTCAGATACATGTAATTTTAATATTACCGTAAATGACACCGAAACCCCGGTTGCAGTCTGCCCGGATGATATTACAGTCTTTAATGATTCCGGCCTCTATGGAGCAACTGTTTTTTACGAACCGACTATGACAGATAACTGTTCAGGATGGATCTATTCTGTACCGCCATCAGGTTCTTTCTTTGAACCCGGAATTTCCGAAATCTATTCTGTAGCAGTGGATCAATCCAGCAACCAGGATACTTGTTACTTCAATGTCGAAGTGCTGTTGGTCGATTCGGACAATGACGGTTATAATGACTGGATTGACAACTGTCCTTATATTTATAATCCTGATCAGCTCAATGATGATGCCGATTCCTGGGGTAATCTTTGCGACAACTGCCCCGGTGTGGCAAATAATGATCAAAATAATTCCGACAATGACAGCTTGGGTAATCTCTGCGATAACTGTCCTGAAGTATATAATCCACAACAGGAAGATACCGATCTGGATGGCATCGGGGATCTCTGTTGTTGTTCTTTTAGAGGAAATGCTGATAACTTTGTTGCGGGTCAAAACCCAATCGATGTAGCAGATATTACTTATCTAGTCTCCTATCTTTTTAAAGGGGGAGCTATTCCTCCCTGTCCCGAACAGGGAAATGCCAACGCCATAGGTGGACCAGAACTACTCATTGATGTCTCAGACATTGTCTATTTAGTGAATTATCTTTTCAAGGGCGGCCCGATACCCCCAGCATGTTAGTGAAAATATTCTTTACACTTCCACTATACAAAACAAGCTTGATTCATCTATTTCAATGATAGTATATTTATTATCAAAATTAGACATCAGTCTTCTGAAATCATCTTCGGTATAGGTAGTTGCCGTAAAACCGTCCTTGCAAACAATATTACCATCTTTGGTTTTATCCCAATCAATTTCCCCTAATAGACCATGTTCGGATTGAAGACGAAACCAAGCTAACCTGTCCTCCCAGAATTTTTCGGAATAGCTTGAAATCAATATCTTTCCCCCCGGTTTAGTTACTCGGATCATCTCTTTAACCAGTACGATTGGATCGACATGAAAAGCAGAGATTCCATTCTGAACACATACGACTACGTTAAAAGTTGCATTATCAAACCCCAGTGCATCAGCATTCATTTGATACAGTGTGACGTTGTTACTTTTATTGAGATATTGCTTAGCAGATTGTAAACTTGCCAGCGAAGAATCAATCCCACACACATAGTGTGTTTTATTGGTTAGGTATTTTAATACTCGCCCATAACCACTCCCCATCTCAAGAACGACATCAGAATTTGCTATAAAACTCAATGCATATTCTATCTCTTTATCAAGATACCGCTGAATACGAGGCGTAGCCAGATCATAAACTTTCTTTAAGCGATCCGCCGCCAGCCCTTCTTTGTAGTAGTCATCCATAGTTTAAGATAACATAGTGGGCAGCAAATGTCCACATCCCCCCCTGATAAAATAAGAGTGCCTTTGGCAAAAAAAAGCGGCTTTTAAAAAGCCGCTTTTTTTATTATAAATCTAAATAAATGTTAGTGGAAATCATCCCATTCTATATAGCCTTCTTTGACATCGGTCATGGCGTTAACAACCAATTCCACCAATCCGCCATACATCAAGCGGGTCCTTTCATAAGCATCAAAATAATTGATAATATCCCTGATTTGCCCTTTGCAGTTCGAGCATGGGGCGCAGACATATTTATTTTTACCCGGGCCATGTTCTTCTCTGGTAAAGGCATTAAGAATTTGTTCAAATTTCTTACGACCGGAGATTGACATGCGCCAGCTTGGGAAATTATGCGACTGCATTATGGCAAATCCGCTTCCGCCACCACAGCAATAGTTATGCACGCCATGAGGTGTCATCTCTCTGAACTGTGGACAGATTGCCCGGATTACACGTCTTTGTGGTTCAATCACACCCATCGAACGGGTGAGGTTACAAGGATCATGCATAGTAACCGGGAAATTGTTTCGTTCGGGATCAAGTTTAATCATATTGTTTTTAACAATGTGATCAAGGGTTACCATTCCCGATTCACGATGAATATTCCCACTCTCCAGCCAGACCCTATCACCGATAGCCATCATCGCTTTATGAGCATGACCGCATTCACCCGAAACCACCTTTTTAACCCCGAGTTTTTTGGCAACTTCGGAATGCCTTAAAGTCACTTTGGCATATTGGGCATCATCATAAAAGAGGCCATAGTTAACCGAATCATAACCGACCATGTCACTGGACATGGTCCAGTTCAATCCAGCCGCTTCAAAAATAATAGCAAAAGCTTCGATATTTTCCGGCCAGGACAGAAATTCACCGGCATTGTGAACCAGCAAAATATCAGCATTCGGTTTATCAAAAGGTATCTTGATAGTAAGTCCAGTTCTTTCGGTAATATCTTCTTCCATAAAGTCCATAAGATCCATCAAAGCCTGAGGCGATATGCCAGTTGATGATCCGGTCTGGAGTTGTTTTATGGTACCGTCTTCATGAAGTTCTGCCGGAGAAATACCTAATTCCTGACTAAACAGTTTCCTGATTTCTCTTGATAACAAACCATTATCCACACCCATAGGACAGGTCTGGGCACAGCGGCGGCATAAAGTACAACGATATGACATTTGAGCCAGACGTGCAATTGTGTTCCAGTTCAGATCGATATCGTTACCGGTAAACTTAGCCGTTAATTTGCCACCCGGCTTAATATATTTATTCACTATCTGACGAAGAATATCTGAACGGAAAAGTGGGCGATAAATTTCCAAACGACCACTCTCTTCAAAAATAGGACAGGCATTGGCACAGGTATTACATTTGACACAGTTATCAAGAGAGAGCATCAATGGCTGCAGAAACGTCCAGTTGTTTTCTTTAGTAAGTAGTTTTTTCAACCCTTCAAGGAATTTGGCAACCAGTTTAGCTTTCTCTTCTTCGGTCTCAGGAACCGGCACCGAGAGATTGACAACTCCATCGAGCGAGGTATCCCTAAGCTTTTTCTTAGCTTCGGATAGGGGTTCAAAGGGAGGATCTTCCCAGTCTTCATAAGGGTACGGAAGCTTGGGGAGTTTTTTGTAATCAAGATGAACCAGCTGGTCAACATCCTTACTTATATCTTTAGGTCTGATAATTTTGTCACTCATTGCTGATCTCCTTGTTGTCAGTAATCACTTCTCCCCAGGTACTTCCGGTTTTAATATGAGGAGCAGCCCAGCTTACTTTCTCATTGAGCAGTTCAGCTATTCTCTTTTCAATTTTGCTTCCCCGTTCATTTGGGACATCATTCCAGCGAACATCGTGATAGAGGAAATATTTTGCTACAAAATGGGACATGCGGGTTAAAGGTATATACATTATGAGAAGAGCAATTAAAATAACTTCGGTTGTAAATAACGCTCCCGGCGATGTTATATTTCCAAATGTAACCAGCGATTGAACATAAGCTCTCATATGTACAAATGAGCCATCCATAGTGTATTGGGTAAACAATGTAATTCCGCAAACAACCACAAAGGCAAACAGGTTGAAATAATCCGAAGGGGAGTTAAAACGCCGTTGTTCAGTATCAGTACTCCGCCAGATTAAAAGCCCCAAAGCCCCTATTCCGGTAAGAAAGAGACCAAGATAACCTGTTGCCATAATTGCATAGTGAATAATACTTGCCAGCACACCGGCTTGAGGATTCATGGATATACCGCTAATTTGTAAAATCCCCCCAAGCAGCATCAATAACAGCCACCCGATAGTCAAGTACATTCCCAAATGGAAGGGTAACGATGAAACCCAGACCGTCTTATTGTGATTATATACTCCTTTAAGAAGTATAATTTCTTCAGCCATTTCTTTAAGTTCATTGACTGAATCAGATTCGCGCGGTTTTGTCCACCAGTCCAACTCTTCAAGATATGAACCGCCATATTCGGCTTTTCCTTTTTCATGAGGAACAGGATAAAGCTCCCACCTCATATGTTCAGGTGCTTTCAAGTAGCGCAACGCTTTTACAATCATGGCAATGACTGCAATGCTAATTGCAAAATAAGTGATAACCTGAGCTGTTAGCATTCACGATACTCCTCTAATAATTATATTATAAATTCTCTTTTTCAACTGGAACCTGCATACCAGGTGTTACATTTTCTTCAATTTCAGCCATTATTTTATCAGGAAACATATAAGATACATTCGAATACTTTGATTGCATATTTTTCATGAAGTTATTATCAAGCAAATCGGCCAAAGTAAACTCACTTAAAGTCTCTTCGATTCTGCTATTTACCAGCGCCCAAATTGTCCGAGTTTCACAATAAGAACTGGTGAGACATAGATTGGGATTGCTGGTACACTCGGTAACGCTTATCGGACCAATTAAGGCTGTAACAATTTCACTGATTTTTATTTCATTTGCTGGACGCCCTAATTGGTATCCACCTTTTTTACCTGAAACACCAATAAGCAATCCATCGTTTTTTAATGTCATGGCCAATTGAGCCAGATAATTTTCAGATATTCCTGTAACTTTGGCAATCCGTCCAAGATCAACCAGATTTTCATTGCGGAGTTTACGGGCTAATTCCAGCATCATCCTTAAACCGTATCTTGCTCTTGTCGAAAACTTCATAAACTTATCAATTTACTAAGGTTTTAAAATCAGCCATATTTTACATTGGTATCCACATTATGTCAAGTGAATTCTTTCACAAAATAATAAAATTCGATCATAATACTAAGGAAATAACAATGATTTATCATTTTACGCCATAACAAGTTACTATGTCTTTTTGGAATTTTAAAGATACTTGTGTCTATTTAATGATTATGTCATGATTATGTTTTAAATGGTTAGTTTAATTAACACTACTTTAATAAAAAAGCCCACTCAATTGTATGAGTGGGCTATTATCAAAAGAAGGTTATTTCAAATCAGGGACATGATACAGGAACTTGACCAGCTTTAAATATATAATTAACCAGGTAAGTAAGGTCATCAACCGTTACCGGTGAACCACTTTGGTTAATACCATCAACATTACCTTCGTTGGGGCATCCCGGCGCTGGCCCTCCCTTAAAGAGGTAGTAAACTAAATATGTAAGATCGGCAACATCAATAGGACCAGCTGGTCCATTGATACCATCAGCGTTGCCACGCTCATCAATACAGCAACAGGCATCCCCTACTCCATTAGTATCAGTGTCAGCTTGATCGGGGTTGTAAATATCGGGACAATTATCGAGGGTACAGGTATTGGCAGTATAGCCCGGATCACCGAAACCGTCACCATCAAGATCAGTGCATTCGTCACAGAGATCTCCGATACCATCGCCATCCGCATCAGCCTGATCAACGTTGGCGACATTAGGACAGTTATCGCAAAGATCGCCTAAATTATCATTATCAGCATCAGCTTGATCGGTATTGGCATCATCAGGGCAGTTATCACAAATATCCCCAATAGTATCAGTATCAGCATCAGCCTGATTGGTATTGGCATCGTCAGGACAATTATCGCAAACATCACCGATATTATCAGAATCAACATCAGCTTGATCAGTATTAGCATCGGCGGGGCAATTATCACAAAGATCACCAACATTATCGCCATCAGCATCAGCCTGATCGGCATTGTCTATGTATGGACAGTTGTCACAAACATCGCCATACTGATCAGCATCACTATTAGTCTGATTGTTATTAGCATCAGCCGGACAATTGTCGCAGACATCACCAACATTATCGCCATCAGCATCAGCTTGATCGGCGTTGTCTATATTGGGACAGTTGTCGCAGACATCACCATACTGATCAGCATCACTGTTGGTTTGATTGGTATTCGCATCAACAGGGCAGTTATCGCATAGATCACCGACAGTATCATCATCAGTATCAGCCTGATCAGCATTATCTATATTGGGACAATTGTCGCACACATCACCGATATTATCAGCATCAGCATCAGCCTGATCAGCGTTGTCTATATTGGGACAGTTGTCGCAGACATCACCATACTGATCAGCATCACTATTAGCTTGATTAGTATTGGCATCTGCGGGACAATTATCGCAAATATCACCGATATTATCAGTATCAATATCAGCTTGATTGGTATTCGCATCAGCTGGGCAGTTATCACAAACATCCCCAATATTGTCATCATCAATATCAGATTGACTGTTATTGGCATCATTCGGACAATTGTCGCAGACATCGCCATAATCATCACTGTCAGCATTAGCCTGATTGTTATTAGCGTCTGCTGGGCAGTTATCACAAACATCACCGATATTATCAAGATCGGTATCTAATTGATCGGCGTTGGCTGCATAAGGACAATTATCATCTATATCTAATATACCATCATTATCCGAATCAGCCGCAGCAGAGCACTGGAAACCCATGATCGATAAGTCATCAATATTCCATCCGCAGTATTGCCAGGAGCCATCAGTTGTACCCATCGTAAAGCGGAGATATACTGTTGGCTGGCCATCAGCATAGCTTGAGATATCAAAGGATTGTTCAGTCCATGAATTATCTTCAACCGCTACTCCACCATTTTGATAGAGAGTAGTCCAGGTAGTACCATTTGTACTGATCTTGAGATAAGCATGATCATAAGAGTTCTGCTCAACACCCAGCCAGCGCCAGAAAGTTAAACCCAATCCTGACATATTGGAGCAGTTAATAGCTGGTGTAGTAACATGGTATTCCGGTATGTTGTTAGCGTAATCACCATTTAAATTATACCCCATAACATTGGCACTGCTATTGTGACCGCTGGTGGGATCAGGATTACCATGATCACCGCCACCACCTGTAGGAGTACCTCTTCCCCATTGTCCGCCGGAGACCGTCCAGCCTTTATCGGTTTCGAAGTCATCGATAAAAGCAGTGTCAACACTGGTGGCAATTACTGTTCCGTAATTAAGACTCGGCGCTCCGCCTGGATCGGTGAACGCACCAAAACCAGTAACCTCAACATAGAAATACCAGTTAAGAGTGTTATCACAGGTTACAGCCGGGAATGATACGTCATAATTATTAGCTGATGTTTCAACTGTTGTCCCGGCAACAAATGAACCGCCGTCTATGGAATAATATAATTGACCCGTACCGGGGACAGGATCACTGGAGTTGCTGTGAACGATCACACTAAAATCAGTCGGTGCACCAGGGATAATAACCTGCGGTTTTCCGTCAGGATATTCAAACCAGATCGGTGTGAGTTCCGGGCAATCCATGTTATGAGCACTAAACCCCGCACAGAGTTCCCAGTAATGGGGCGTGCCATTATCAATATTGGCATCATCATCATCAAGAGTTAAAAAGTCGATTGCAATTTGTGGTGTCGTTGTTGAACCGGTATGAAGTAATATACTGTTCACAGTTAAATTACGTAAAATATCCAGATAGGTAGTTGGATTGGTAGCTAACAGTTCGTTGCGAATACTCCAGATACAGCCTGAAAGAAGGCCCGCACAATCATGCGCTTCGCCGGTACAGGGATATTGGAAATCATTATCTGCATTTCTCAAAGCTGAAGCACAATCTCCAAAGAACCCCCAACCTAAATATGGTGAGTCCGCCAGAAGAACTGACATGCAATCCCCTATTCCTTCGCCATACTGATCCTGGCCGCTGCCAGCCGCACTTACAAGGTGGTGCCCATATTCATGATGAATAACCGATGACCAGGCAGTATTTGGATAACTGCTGCCGGAAAGACAGAAATTTGTTCCGACATAGTCATACCAGGCGTTACCGGGACAGTAACCATCGGTACGGTTGACTGAAACCGGGAACTGGTTTTCATCCATTTGTGGATAAACAGGATTTTGAGCAATGACCATATCACGAATTACATTTTGCTCAAGGTATGCATTCGCCTGGGCCCTAATTTGTTCATTATTATTGGCATCGTTATGTATAAAATAAGCACCAGAATGAGTTGGAACAACTGATAAGACAACTTCGGCACCAAGATAATTAGTGACATCAAACCATGTACCGGTACAACGAGAGATGACAGAATCTCCATGAACGGTACTGCCAATAATAAAATCACCGTTAGCATCAGTATAAGTAAAATCGCCTGAACCGGTTTCAACTCTTGCCCATGGGAAAGGTTCCGCCAGTTCTTCTTCACATTGCTCGGCACCATAACTTTGAGTAACTTTTCCACTGACATTTCCTGGGATATCTTCAAAAATTATCATGTTCTGCTGGTAGTAAATTTCACCAGTAACAGGATCAACGATGAATAAATATTTTTCCGGAAAATCAGATGATCCGATAAATTTCACAGCCACGGAGGGTTTTTTAAATTCATTATTAATGCCGGCCCAAATCACTGTCTCCTGATCGGTAAATTTATCCAGGCCAGGCTGGGCTGTTTTTGCTGCCTGCTCAGCAATGGCTGAGTAACCTACTTTACTAAGATCGGGAACAAAATCTCCTAGATCCTTCAAACTTGATATTGCCAGGACTAACGGAAAATCCTGTTCATTACGGACAAGCAAGCGGAGTTCCGAATTATATACCGGAAGACCATCTTTAAATTGTGAATAATAAACAAGAGTAAATTTGTAGGTACCGGTTTCTTTATTATACATAACCGGCTGTGATAGATTCTTTTCAGCTGATAAATTACCCGGGATCAGGTTTTCAGGCTCTACTCCGAATATCCCGGAATGCTCCAATCTAAATTGATCGGCAACACTTTCCGGCGAAGATCCTTCTCCGAAAGCACGACCATAAAGCCGGGTATAGCTCTGATCAATTTTATAAGATTTAATATTAGGGTAGCTTGCTTTTAAATTGTCATATGCCAGCTTGGAAAGCTGAACACGATCGCTGCTAAGTCCCTTAAAAGACTCATCAGCATCTGCCCAGGCTATTCCGATTAGACACAATACGGCAACCAGAACAAATAAGGTTTTCCTCATGTTTCCTCCTGCAGAACGTTATTAATATCGTCATCAATTTAAAACGTATTCTGTTAAAGACCTTTTAATACATACCTCTTAATACAAAGTAATAAAATTATCTGAAACGTCAATATTGAAATATTATTGAAATCTGATATTTAGCCTAAATTGGCTGTTTTAATCAATTTATTTCTGATATTTTGGTGATTTTGTTGTCATTTTAAGATAATCAGGACATGCTTGAAGGGTATATTCATCCATTTCACCATAAAGCCGATAATAATAACATATATGTAATTATAATTACAGGTTATCATAAATGTCACAAAAAGAACAAATTGCCGAAGCTCTTTTAACAGAGTTGCAAAAAGATCTGCCATTAATGGATGTCCCTGGGATTAAAGTAGAAATGATGGAATGGCTAAAGCAACTCCCTTTACCCAAAGGTACGAAAGCTGAGGATTGGGATCAACTTATTCGGGAATTTCCATCAAGTAACAACGAAAAGGAATTGTACGAAGGTTTTAGGATTCGATTAAGCCTTAAAGTGAACACGACTTCAAATCATTATATAATTTCAATTATAGAATCTTTGACTCCTTCCAGCAGGAATAAATATATAATTGCTGTTTATTCCGGCTGGAAAAAGGATGAATGGGTTCTCCAGAAACAAATAGAAGAAAAATACAAGGGGCGATTTGACGATATCATCAGCCCTAAAAATATTATCTGGGTGCAGAATTTTGAAGCAGGCGGCCTTCACGAAGCATTAACGTCATGCGCTATCGCAATCCTGGGTCATGAACTATGCGAAGGAAATGAAAAATCAAAAATAACTCCCATTTCTCATCCCCTCCCTTCAAATTTCACTTATCCGGAAAAGTCAGAGATTGAAGAGTGACATAGTCACCTATACTTCTTCTGATTGATCCCGGTTATGCATACCTTCCATGTATAAATTCAGATAACGATTTTCCCGCTCTCTTATTTTGGTTGTCGACTTGAGAATATCCCTCTGGGAAATCAAACCAATCATTTCCTCGCCATCGATAATAGGGACATGCCTAATCCAGTTTTTATCCATCATGCCGGCAATATAATCGACTTGATCATCGGGGATCCCGACAATTACATCAGTTGTCATAACATCAGCAACTTTTAGTCCATGATATTGCCCTTTGGTCTCATGAACTTTTTTGAAAATATCCTTATCGCTGATAATTCCCGCAAGCTTTCCGCTTTCACCTACCACAGGAAGGCACCCTATTTTATTGGTGATAAGCATATTCATAGCATCATCAATAGTAGCTTTTGGCGTGATGGTGATAACATCCCTGGGCTTTCTTTTCAGAAGAGTTTTTACTCTCATTTTTTCCGCCTCTCATTATTATTGTAAATTAAGAATTAATATATCGTAGCTGTTCCAATATATAAAATCTTAGATCAACCCACAAGCTCTGAGGTGTATTTTATGCGTCCGGTATATAATACCGGTCAATGATGTATACTATACGAGGCCTATTGCTATATATACTATAACACATTCATGTTCGTTAAACAAGTTTTAACTTTATTTATTTATTACATAATATTTATATGGCTATTGTGCTGATTTGATAATTATAAATCAATTTTGAGAAATGATACTAATGATATTGTCCGATGAATTTTTAAAAAGATACTGCTCGCTAGTAGATGATGAAAACAGTTTTGTCGATTCATTGAAAACACCACTAAATAAATCATTTCGAATCAATACCATAAAATATAAAACTGATGAAGTAATAGACAGGCTAAGGAGTTATGGATTAAATATAAAACAGGTCAAATGGCATAACGAAGCTTTTATTACCGATTCCGATAAACTAAGTTTTACGTTAGAGAGATTTATCGGGAGTATTTACATCCAGGAACTGGCATCGATGCTTCCCCCTCTTATAGTGCGAGATGAACTTGTATCGGCATGCGATGTTTTTGATGCCTGTGCTGCTCCGGGTTCCAAGACAACTCAAATCGCTGCTTATATGAACAACAAAGGTTGTCTCATTGCCAATGACCGGAGTTATTCAAGAATACGAGCCCTGAAATTCAATCTCAACAAGGCCGGCGTTATTAATACGGTAATAACCAATTATGAATTACATGAATTTCCTGAAATGAAATTTGATATTGTTTTTCTCGATGCCCCCTGTTCTGCCGACGGAACCATCCGTAAAAGTCCGGAGTTGTTAAGGCAATGGTCAATAAAACGTATTCTTGGTTATTCCGAGCGGCAGAAAGACCTTATTCTGAGAGCCTTTGATATGTTAAATAATAATGGCATTCTTATTTATTCTACCTGCAGCATGGCTCCAGAGGAGAATGAAGAAGTCATAAATTATTTATTACTGAACCGGACTGCCCGGTTAACAGAAATAAAATTAGATAATTTTATTTTTGGTAATGCCGTTCTCGAATGGAATAATGAACAATACTCATCTGAAGTTTCAAAAGCGGTTCGAGTATGGCCGCATCATAACAATACCAACGGATTTTTTATAGCTCAGGTAAGAAAATGTTAGAATTGGCATCATCCGAAATAGTCCACAGAGTCAAGGAATATTATGAAATACGATTTGGCATAAATACGGATATTTTTAATCAATATGCATTTTACACCGGCCCACGCGGGAGAATCTTTCTGGGTCCGAAGACAAACTTCCCACTGGACTCAATTGATACCCTTGGCATTCTTGTCGTTCGCCTTCAAAAAACGGTTAAACCGACTACTAATTTTTTCCAACTGTTTGGCAAGCTTGTTACAAAAAATAATATTGTTCTTAATGAGAATCAGACTACTAAATACTGTTCGGGCGAGGATGATACATTATCGATTGATGAAATAGGTGAAGCAACACGTGGATTTGTGATGGTTTCTTATGATAATATCCCGCTTGGCTGTGCATTGTTAATAGAAAATGAACTAATTAACCAGCTTCCTAATCAGAACAGAATCAAACTCCAATATTTTTGATTAAATTAAAAATGCGCCAGGTTAATCTGGCCGTGCTAGCTTGAAATGCAAATAGTATATGTTACGTCCTTCGGCTCGCCATTTTTGTTCGAAAAAAGTAGGAGCATAACTAAATAGACTCTCAGCACTTACAAACGGATCACCCATATTTTCAAGATAAGGAACTGACTCAGCGTTAATAGCGGCCCACTCAGCATACCAGTCAACGTCGGTAGCCATAAACAAATCGCCATCGTTTTTAAGAAAGCGCGTTATCAAAGAAATAAATTCAGTATTAAGCAGGCGTTTTAAGGCATGTCTTTTTTTTGGCCAGGGATCAGGAAAGAGAACATAAATTTTTTCAAAAGCTCCTTTTGAAAAATGGTTTGTCAACACGATGCGGGCATCACCTCTGATTAATCTGACATTGGCTAACTCTCTTTTTTCAATACGGGTGATTAATTTATTAAACCGCTTGGTGCCTAGCTCAATTGCGACCAGTTTCTTATCCGGCATAGAGGAAGCTAATTCAAGAAATAAATCTCCCCGGCCAGGACCGATTTCCAGTATATCGCCATCCTCTCCCCCTGCTCCTTCAGGATAAAACAATACCTTTTTTTGCGCTTCGTGTTCCCAGGGGAAATTCTTCATAATGCTTATAAATACTGCTTATATGATTCTTCGTTAAATCCAATAAACAGCCTCTTCCCTTTTTTGATAGCCGGTGCCCGGAAATTTCCAGTTGGTCCTAAAACCATGGTCTTAAATAGTGCATTATCAAAATTCTTATTTATCAGATCGAACCGTTCGACCTTTTTACCTTTGGCGGCGATGACTATATCAATTCCATTTAAAATTTTACTAAAATCTTTCTCAGTATAAACAGACTGGCGGGCATTTTCTCTTTTATCATGCTCTATATTATTATTCACAAGAAACTCCTGTGATTTTTTGCAGCTGGTTCAACCAGCCCGGAAATAATACCAGTCAACTTTTTTCATTTTTACTCTCTTTGCTTATTTTAAAATTTCATTCAGGGCTGAATTTATGTCAGGATATTTGAATTGGAAACCTGAATTTATCAATTTTTCAGGAATTATTTTGCATCGCTCTTTTAGTAATTCACTACCCAACTCACCCAAAAGAATCTTTATCACAAATGAGGGTACTGGAAATAATGCCGGTCTTTTCAAATACTTTGCAATTGCTTTTGTGAATTCCTTATTAGTAATTGCTTCAGGAGCAATGATATTAACAGCATTTTTAATATTTTCATTTTCAATCAAGTAGAGCATAGCCCGGATACAATCATGCATACTTATCCAGTTCATCATCTGTTTTCCCGATCCTAATTTCCCGCCAACCCCAAATTTAAAGGCAGGCAGCATCTTTTTAAGTGCCCCTCCCTGAGGAGTTAAAACAATTCCAAACCGGCAATTCACTACCCTGATACCAGCCTCTTTGCAAACATTTGTAGCCTCTTCCCATTGCCGGCAAACATCAGCGATAAAGCTATCACCAGGTGGGGAGGCTTCGGTAACCTCGTTTTGATTACAATCACCATAGTATCCATCAGCCGAAGCAGATAATAAAGTGGAAGGGAGTTTATCCAGTTTTACTAAAGTTTCACAAAGCAAAGTTGTAGACTTAACACGGCTATCGAGAATTCTCTTTTTTTTGGATTTGGTCCAGCGGCCACTGGCAATATTTTCACCGCCAAGGTTTATGACAGTGTCGACATCAATTAATTTATCAGACTCAATAACGCCACTTTGCGGCTCCCAAAATATTTCACTGTCATTGAGAGGCTTTCTCCTTACCAGTGTTTTAACATTGTGATCGCTGGCAATCAGAGATTCAACCAATGCCTTTCCGATTAAGCCCGATGCTCCTGCTACAACAATATTCATTTTAATTTATCTTTATTACAATTCATATATATAATAATACACTAAAATGAATCACAAAGGCAAACATAATAAGAGAACCCCCTGAAAATCTCAGGGGGTTATTACGGTTGGATGTCAACGGAGGTGGATAGAGTGCTTCAATTATCGGTTAAGGCAACCGGTTCAGATGGTGAAGGGAGCGTTTCCTTTAGCACCTTCACCACCGGACCGGTCTTTTTAAGAAGCCCCTCCCGTGCTGTTCCCACAAACAGGCTTCTATCATTTACCCCAAGAGAAGAGGCGGCATAGCCGCTAAGTTTATTTATCACATTAAACTCTTCATTAAAAAATGATGCTACCCCTTTATCAGTACCGATATAGACTATCCAATTTGAAGCATCTATGGCTCTTATATCATCTGACGGGAGTCCATTTTCGGTTGTGAATGTTTTCCAGCTCCCACCGTTGTAGCTGTAGAGAGCGTTCGACGTCCCCACATAAAGATGACCATGATTGAAATCAAGAGCCTGAACATAATCGAAAATAGTTGTGTCGCGTCGAAGAAAACGCCGGTTGAACTCTCTGCCGTCCCACTTATAAAGCCCCTGGCCATCGGTTCCCACCCAAAGGCCATCGGATGATGTCGTAATAGCCGATACTTTGATATCGTCAAACAGGATTTCATGGCCGAATATCGAATTTGCATGCAGTCCGCATTCGGTC
>JBDRQG010000016.1:0-5040 GCA_043826475.1 bacterium | reverse complement strand
TCCTTTGAACTCATATGGATAATGTCCTCTCTGAACATAATACTCCTTCTCTTTTTGAGAATAAGTATAACCAGGAAATAGGACATTTCTATATTGCTTATATAGGACATTATCACTTTGCTGTAACAGGCTCATTTGGGTTAGTAAAATCAGCTAATATTGAATATTATTAATTTATTTAATCCAGTTTAGCCTGTCAGCTCCCCGATTGGACATGAAATGATAGTGAAGATGGTCTATTTCCTGGCAAAAGCCGTTGTTAATAATGACCCTGAAATGGTTCGAAATCCCCAGTTTTTCAGCTACCATTTTAACCTTTCCATTTAGCATACTCAGAATTTCAGGAGGTGTTTCATAGAAATTTCTGGTCACGACTTTGGGAATAATCAAAAGATGCACCGGGGATTTGGGGCGATGATCGGCAATTATAATCACATCATCATCTTCATGGAAGATTTTGGCCGGAATCTCTCTTTTTATAATTCTGACAAATACTGAATCCATACCTGATTATATTAGTTTTTGGGGTAAAATACAGTTTTAAATCATATAAATTGATTTACGAAGCCCTTGCCAATTCGGTTTAGATTTAGTAATATAAAGAGGTGAGTTTTGTAAAATAATGATTTTATAAATAGAGGAGATTGACTTTTATGTCCGGTCATTCAAAATGGGCGACAATAAAGCGCAAAAAAGGTAAACTTGATGCCGAGCGAGGCAAAGTCTTTACCCAGCATATTAAAGAGATAACCATTGCTGCCCGTGAGGGTGGTGGTGATCCTGAAGGCAATCCCCGACTTCGCACAGCAATTGCCGCAGCTAAGGGATCAAATATGCCCAATGATAATATCAAACGGGCAGTTCTAAAAGGAACCGGAAATCTGCCGGGGGTGATATATGAGTCAATTGTTTATGAGGGCTACGGTCCCGGCGGTGTGGCTCTATACATGGAAGTTATGACAGACAACAGAAACAGAACCGTTTCAGAAATCCGTCATTATCTCACTAAATACGGTGGAAATCTGGGATCCAATGGATGTGTGGCCTGGAAATTCCATAAAAAAGGGGTCATCACGGTTGAATTGGATGCGGTTGGAGAAGATACGCTAATGGAAGTAGCAATGGAAAATGGCGCCGAGGATATGACCTCTGATTCAGGTTCATACGAGATTATCACTCCTGCTGAAGAAATAGATAACGTGCGTCAGGCTCTCGAAGCTAAAGGTATTCCGCTGGTCAGCGCTATTGTAACCATGCAGCCGGAAAGTACCTTGAAGATTGAAAAAGAAAATGAAGCAGCATCATTGTTGAAACTCTACGAACTTCTCGAAGAACATGAAGATATCCAGAAAGTCTATTCCGATTTCGACATCGATGAATCACTGTTGGAGAAACTGGCATAAAGAACTGATGTGTAAAACACACAATGTGAAAAGGCAGGATAATTTATTTATCCTGCCTTTTCTATTAGTTGGAATACGGGGTTCAGTCATATCCAACATTTTAGTCTTTCTTAGACAAACTCATATTCTGCTTAACCGGAATGGTAAACCGCGACTTATTGGTGTCATTAACTCCAATTGTGATTGATTTTTCAAATGAAAGAGATTTCGCATCATCATTCAATTTTATCGATGCCTTAGCTGTTTGACCGGCTTTGATTTTTTCCGGTAGTTTTAATTCAAAAATATTATCGGGTTGATCTATCAGAACAATATCAAGGTCCTGCTCGGTTACATTAGTAAGGTTAACAACGAAGTTATCGTTTTTCTTGTCACCTTCCTGAGCGAAGTTTACGATAAAGGGATTAATAATCAGGGGATAGGTTGAATCAGGATTTGATATAACATTAGAAACAAAGGTCAGTGTTTTATCCCCGGAACCTTCGTTGGTCTGGATTTTGGGGTGTTTGGTTACCAGGCTTTTATACTGTTTAGTACTGAAAATGATTTCCAGGCTGGTACTATCGCCTACCGCAACTTCATTCTTTTTCAGCGGAGCCTGAGTACAGCTGCAGCCGGGGACAACTTTCAGGATTTTCAGATCATCATCACCAACTGATTTAATCCAGAAGGTATGTGAGATTTTTGAATTCTGAGGTACAAAACCAAAATCAAAACTTGACTCTGAGAGTACCATCTGCGGTGCTGCAAATATTGAACCGCAGGTTAGTAAGAGGATGACCAATAGAACCCCTAAAGCAGATAGTTTCATTTTACTACTCCTTTAAATTGATTATTGTGATTAAAATTATAGCGCTATTATAAAATTATTTTACTTCTCAAAATATCTTATCATCAACCTGATCAAGCAAACTCCTTGTTGTATTGGCATGGATCGGTATAACATGCGATGACAGGTCATAGTCGTTAATTTCAGAAAAAGCCGAGATTACCTTTTCAACTTCATCTTTGGATTTCAAAAATTGAACGGTAATATTACAGGTGGTATCGCATCCGAGGAAGTCAATATCCGCTTCCTCAAGACCAAGATTAAATAAAATATCACAAACAGTGGTATGTTCTTCAACCAGGTCCCGGTCGACTCCTCTGAAAATAATCTCATAGCCAACCACCTGTTCATATTTGAAAGGTATAACGGCAAATAGAATCAGAACAACGGCTGTAGCTACAGCACTTATACCGAAAACCGGTCTTTGGCTAAGTAGGCTTCTAATCTTAAATTTCCTTCTGTCTGCGGTGTTCCGGTTATCAGCTTCAGCTATTACAAATTTCAGTCGGGAATCAAGAGGGGTTATATTTGTCAAATCATTTTTGCTCGAGATATCAAAGATCTCTTTTAATGCTTGTGCCGCTCCCGCCTCTTTGGCGCAGGCAGAGCAAGCCTTCAAATGCTCCTGTAGTTCAGGGTTATTTTTTAAATCACGGCGTGAGCCGGTTATTTTGAGTCGGGCTTCACTACAGCGCATCTGTTTTCTTTCTTAAGGTTTAAGAGATTAAAACTATACGGTTTTGAATTATCCATTTTACTCATCAAACATTTTTTCATTTTATTTCTTATGCGAAACAAATGCTGCTTGATAGAAGACTCCGGTTTATTAAATAATTCCGCTATTTCCCTTATATTCCACTCCTCGAGTTCATAAAGGACTATCAGCCCTTTTTCTTTTGGAGATAGAAATTGAAAAGCATACTTAAGCCATCTTTGGGCGGTGTATTGGTCGGTCGGATCTTTACTTATTAAATTCAATTCCGGAATCTTATCTATTGATTTAAATAATTTGGGGAGTTTAAGCCTGGTCTTACTTTTAGAAGTATTCATAATTATTCGATACAGCCAGGGTTTAAAGGAACTATCATCCCGCAAGTCCCCGAATTTCGTATAAGCATTTACCAGCGCATCCTGATACAAATCATCTCCTATATCCCGGTCAGCCATAAGTTTCCGGCAAAACATCATAGCTCCGATATATTCAGGTTCCAGCAACTTCCGGAATCGGTCTTGTTTATTATCCATCCGCACCTAAGACGCTTCTGCTTGAGATTTGGTAACGCAGTTAAATTCAATATTTATTACAATTATTATATAAAAGAGTTGCAGTTTTAAATGGTTTGAACGTAAATCTTGTGGTATCTGTCAATTACGTGTGAATATCCGTGTTGTAATATGAAGATGGTAGATTATGAGTTGGTAGCTTATTTTTAAAATATACGAAAAAAATAAAATAAAAACCACCAGCGGTATTATAAAATAAAGTATAATTTTAATTGTTTTTAATATATAAGTTGTTTATATTATAATTACATCATGCACTCCATATAAAATAATCTTTAACCCGAAACCAGGCATAATGTGATGTCATCTGAAATCTTAATAAATGAATTAAAACGAAGCGAACAGGAGCTTAAGGATATTTTTAATGCTGCCCCGGTTGGCCTTCTTTTAATTCGTAATCGGGTGATGATCAATGTAAATGACATGTTCTGCAAGATGCTTGGTTATACTAAAAAGGAATTTATTGGTAATACAACCGAGATGTGTTATAAGGATAAAGCCGAATATGAGAGAGTGGGCAAGCTTCTTTATGAACAGATACAAACTGTCGGGCAAGCTCGTCTGGAAGTAAAAGGACGTAAAAAAGATGGAACAATTATTGATGTTCTTGTGACTACTGCTAACTTAAAAAATTCCGGGATGGAAGATGACATTATTTTTGCCACGATTGATATAACTGAACGAAACAGGATCAGAGAATCTTTAATGTTGACTCAGACAGCTATCGATAAGGCCTCCGATTCAATCTATTGGGTTCGACAGGACGGAAGTTTTGGATATGTTAATGAACAAGCCTGTAAAGAACTTGGTTATACAATTGAGGAGCTAAGCAAATTGACTCTCCAGGATATCGATCCCAACTTCACGGCCCTTAAACAAGCTAACCTTTGGGATGAATTAAAATCAAAAAAGAAAATGCTCATAGAAACCCTACATAAATCGAAATCAGGAATTCTTATCCCGGTAGAAATTAGTCTTAATTACATAAACTTTAATAATCACGAATATTCATTCGCATTTGTTCGGAATATATCTAAACGTAAAATGGCTAACGAAGCATTAGTAATCGCCCATGATAAACTGCGAAGCGAGCAGCAGGAACTGCATGAAAAAAACGTAGCTCTCAAGCAGGTTCTTAATTTCATGGAAAAAGAAAAAACTGACTATAAGAGTGAAATCTCTTTAAACATTGAACAAGCTCTGATTCCATTTGTCAAAAAACTGCATAAAAATGATGGAAAACTAAGCTCCAAAGATATTGAGTCTCTCGAAGATGCCATAAAAACTATTGTCGGGCATGAAATAGACGACTTCAATGCAAATTATGCCAAACTTACTGCCCGGGAAATGGATATCTGCGAATTGATTAAAAAGGGGAAATCTTCGCAGGAAATAGCTGATTCTCTTAACCTTTCGGTACAGACAATTCAAAAGCACCGAAATTCTATCCGTGATAAACTACAGCTAAAAAACAAAGATATCAATCTTCCGGCCTATTTACGAACTAAATAATATACTTACAAT
>JBDRQG010000015.1:0-29247 GCA_043826475.1 bacterium | reverse complement strand
CTCTATTACAGGATCTCCGTATTTAGTATAAATGTGCCGTCCCTAAATGAACGCAAAGATGATATTCCGTTATTGGTCGGTGAATTTCTGAAAAGATATGATCCTTCAAACAGACTCCAACTCTCCCCCGATGCAGTTGCTTATATGACTACCCTTAACTTTCCGGGAAACGTGCGCCAATTGAAAAACCTTATCGAACAACTCTCAATAATACATCAGGGTAAACAGATTGGAATGAATGATTTGGCTGAAATGACATCTATTAATATCCAGTCGGAGAAAATTGCTCCTAAATCGATTTCACTTGCTGATCAGTTATTTAATTTCGAAAAACACCTTATCAAAAAAACTCTTGAGAATACCCAGGGGAATATCTCTGAGGCCGCTCGACAGCTCAATATCGATCGGGCAAATCTATCTCGAAAAATCAGTGAATGGGGTCTGAAATCCTGAAACAAAATTGTGCGCAGGTGTGTATTTTCACCACAACCCCGTTTAATTAAATCAGCTAAAACTGCTATTTAACGTGTTTTATCTTTACTGGCACGTTTTTTGTACTGTATAATAAAAAACGGAGGTAAAAATGAACTTTAGAAACTTTTGTGTGATAACCAGTATTTTTTTAATTGTGATTTTTTCATTTTCAGTTGTAATGGCGGTCGAAAAGGATTACAGCGATTATAAGTCACAAATCCACTATAAGAATTATTTTGAAATCAGCTACAATAAGGATGAAATTACGATCTCAACTTTTGAGGATGATTCATCGAAGGTAATGTTTGTTCGTCCGCTTAAATCAATTATAATCAGCGACCACGATGTTCAAATCAGTGAAAACATCATTTTTAATGATGACGAATTAATGGTTAATGGGAGATCATTCCTTTACGACTATATTTATGATGCTTTAATCACAAATAATGAAGATCTTACTACTATTACTTTTCGTTCACGAGTAAGCGGCACCGACAGCCCAGCCAGAACACGCATCGGAAACAGGATTTCATTTGATCAGGATATAATTATCAAAGAAGATGATTTTGTGCGTGGTATGGTTTTTACGGTTAAAGGCAATATCGAGATGTACGGAGAAGCCAATAAAGATATCATATCACTTTTTGGTGCAATATATATAGGACCGGGAGCCGTAGTCCGTGGGGATGTTGCCTCCATCAAAAAAAGGATAGATATAGCTTCGGATGCATCTGTTTATGGCGAGATCTATTCCGGGACCGATCGTAAGGTTAAGAAAAAGCATACTTACGGTGAAGAGGATAAAACTGTAACTATTGATGGTTCATTCTACTACAATCGAGTAGATGGAGCTACCCCTGATTTGAAGATTGGATTCAATGATAAAGATTCCCTTCTCCCTTCGGTTTGGGCATCGAGCGGATATGCTTTTAACTCAGAGCGCTGGCGTTTTGAATTCGGACTTGAGCAGATTCTCTGGCGTGATCGCCCACTTGCTGTCGGGGGATCATATTATCGCCATCAATCTTCTGGCGATGACTGGCTGCTTGATAATAACGAAAACACTGCCTTTGCTCTTCTTGCAACTGAAGATTTCAAAGATTATTATGAGGCCGAAGGGGGTCAGGTATACTTGAGCTTTAAACCTATTGAAGATATTACTTTTACTACAACTTACTCACATGAAGAGACAAACTGGTTTGATGCCAGGAGCCACCTATGGTCAATGTTTGGAGGAGATAAGCTTTTCCGAGATAATTTCAGTTCGGTAGACAAATCAATTCGCACACCTCTGGCGGGTGAAATCGATACAACGGCTAATGCTTTATTACAAACAACACTTGACTGGAACACCCTGGACCTGAAGGATATTTTTTCTAAATCTGCCTGGCATATCACCGGATCTATAGAATGGTCAAACCCGGATTTTGGTTCTGATTTCGATTATAAGAAGTATAATCTCTCCGTCAGAAGATACCAGAAAATACATAAAAATGTAATGCTAATGGCCAGGGGAATTATCGGTGACAGCAGAGGCTACCTGCCAATGTATAAGACTTTTTACTTAGGTGGAATAGGAACGTTACGCGGGTATAAATACAAAGAATATGCCGGAAGTAAATTCTGGATGACTAATCTTGAATATCGGTTAAATTTCCCCAAAACAGATTTGGGAGCTTCACTATTATGGGATGCTGGTCAGGTTTCAGATGAAAAAATCTTCGATTCCAATACCGAGGTAAAACATTCTATCGGTCTGGCTTTGCACATTGGTACGGATATCCAATTAAGCCTTTCCAAAAGACTCGATCGTTCCTTTGATGATGACCCTCGAATTCATGTTAGATTAGATCATGTTTTTTAAATGATGCTTCGTAATTACTTTAAAATAATTATAATCATGATAGTTGTTATTGCTATCATGATTATAGCTAATACAAAATCAGCCTCGGCTCAAACTCAGGATTATCAATTTAATTTTTTTCTTAGGGACAGTTTTCTGGTATTCCAGCCGGATTTATCTTCATTTATCAATAGTGAAAAAAACTCACTCCTGAGGGATGGCGTAGATTACGCTATTGAATTTCAAATTACTCTTCTGAGGCCTCGAAGATTATGGGGAGCAGTCCAGATAGCACAAAAAACCGATGCAGTAGTGATAGGATTTCGATTTTTAACTGAAGAATACACTTTGACGCATTTACCCATAGATTCCTCATTAAAAGAACTTAGATTTATTTCTTTGGCAAAATTACATCAATTTTTGACTGATTCAATCTTTGTAAATGTGCTTTTATCAGATCAATTAAATAAAGAAAACACATATAAAATAGAATTTAAAACCACCTCTATCGCTTTGACTACCTTGAACTTAATATCTTCAGATAATAGCCAGGATGAATCTCCTGTTAAATTTTTATTCCGCCAATTTCTTGATTTTACCGGTTATGGCCGTGAAGAAAAGACAATTTCAACGGTCCCTTTTAAGCTTTCCGAACTCGAAATAATTGATTAATCGATTATTTTTTCTTAATATCTATCAATATCCATGAGTTAATCAAAACCAATTTATTCCGATATATTTAGATAAGAGAGATAGACAGGATTGCTTTTTTTTGAGAATTTTAAACTTAAGGCATTGCTAAACTTATGGACAAAAGCAAGTTTGAATCTGACACGCAGGTAAAAAATAACGGATCAGTATCCGAACCCATTGACGTTTTGGCTGATCTTGAAGCAACCCTTAATGAAGTAGCCAGAACTAATCCACGAATTGACAGTTCTCAAAACGACTCAACCGGTCGCTCTTCAGATCTGAAGGCTATTTTAGAAGTATCTTTGGCTGTGAATTCGTCATTAGTCCTTGATGACATCCTTCAGATCGTAATGACCAAAGCCATTGATCTGATGCAGGCTGAACGGGGCCTGATAATGCTTCTTGATGATAATGGTGAGCTTCAGGTAAGATCTGCTTATAATCTCTGCAAGGAACAGATGATGGAAGAGGATTTTAAAATCTCCAGTTCTATCACTTCCAAAGTTGCCAGTACCGGTAAATCTGTCTATACCTCAGATGCCATGTCCGATGAGAGATTCTCAAGCCAGCAGTCAGTGCTGGAACTGCATCTCCGTTCGATTATGAGTGTCCCTTTAAAAGTTAAGAATGAAGTTATTGGCGTCATTTATCTTGATAATTCCAATCAATCCAAAATGTTTCTGAAATCAGATTTATATTTATTTGAGCTTTACGCTCAAATGGTTTCCAATGCTCTGCACAATGCCAAATTATATCAGTCTTTGCTAATCCATAAAAGATATAATGAATCTGTGATCAAAACCGCTCCTTTTGGAACCATCGTGATAGATGCTGAAGGATGTTTTGTGACTATCAATTCTGTTGGGCTGGAAATTTTTGATTTTAACAGAGATAATATTGTCACCCAACATGAGAGTAATGATCCCACCCTGTTTATAAATGTACTGCTCGAATCCGAGAGACCGAAATGGCAGCATATGATAAATGCAGCGATGACAACCAAAGAAGAATTTTCAGACTCAAGATATTTCCATAATACCGGTTACTTTGAAAAAGCTCTGTCTATTAAGATTTTGCCGATCAGCCAATTGCCCAACGGAGGAGACGGGGTAATTATAGCTGTTGAAGATATCACTGAAAAAGTATTAATGGAAAAGTATGTAATATTGTCTGAAAAGCTGGTCGCTAAGGGTGAAATGGCTGCCTCGATTGCTCACGAACTGAATAATTATCTTGCTATTACATCCAATAACGCCGAACTGATGTCCATTAATATCGATCGCAATAAAATGGACAAGGTCAAATTTAATGCTCAGGCTATTACTGAAAACGTCCATAAAATAAAACGCTTTGTCGATAACCTGATGGATTTTTCAAAACCTGAGTCGGAATATATAATTTATGACCTGAAACACCTTATCGAAGATCTTCTCTTCTCCCTCAGAGTTCAACCCCGCTTCAAGCGAATCCATTTTTCAATCGAACTTGATCCAGTCATGCCGAATGTTGAAATCGATGTCGGTTTGATCCAGCAGGTTCTGATGAATCTTCTGAACAATGCGGCTGATGCTATCGAAGAGCGCATTGTTCAAATGGAAGATGAAACGACCAAGTTCAAAAGAGAGATTTCCATCGAGACCGAATATGATAGTTTTCGGGAAAAAGCCATTGTAAAGATTACTGATAATGGCCGCGGGATGACCGATGATACCCTTCAGAAAATTTTCAATCTTCATTTTACGACTAAAAAGGGCGGCCACGGACTCGGTCTAGCTAATTGCAAAAAGATTATCGAACAGCACAACGGAGATCTTCTCTGCGATTCACATTTTGGCAAAGGAACAACTTTCAGAATAATTCTGCCTCGTCTCCAGCCAAAAAAAATAAAGAGTACCTGATATGCCACAGCCCCAGCTGCCCCCCGGATTTATTTACAAATCCGAACTTGGATCAGGTGGTACTGCTCGTGTTGTATCTGTTACCCGGGAAAAGCATCATAGAGTATTTGCTCTGAAACTTCCCCTGCCCGAATCTGAAAATCCCGAAAAAATATTTGCAAAATTAGCCCGACGAGAATGGCAGCTAATCGGTGGGCTATATCATCCGGGATTGGTCAGATTATTAGAAATTTCAACTGATCCCAATGAATATATCTCTATGGAAATCTGCCAGGGTCCCACTCTGGACACTATCGGTAAGATTGAAAATAATTTATCTGCCGTCAATATCTTCTCTGCTCTGGCAATAAATCTGGAGTTCCTGAGACTTCAGGGAATTGTTCATGGGGATTTAAAAGCTCAAAATTTCTTTCTCCCTTCAGACTGGGAATCAATTTCTAAAACAAACAGGTTGTTCTTTACCAAACTCTCTGATTTTTCCTTAGGAAAATTTGTAACTGAATCGGACAATTACCGACTGGGAGTAGGTACCGTCGGATATTTAGCTCCTG
Organism: bacterium; assembly: GCA_043826475.1. Taxonomy (GTDB): domain Bacteria; phylum Zixibacteria; class MSB-5A5; order GN15; family FEB-12; genus DAOWMZ01. The sequence goes on along the minus strand of JBDRQG010000015.1, from coordinate 23,788 downwards.
AAACAATCTCTGAAAATATAACATCTTTTAGATCCGACCTCTTCGCTCTTGGAATAATTGCCTATCAAATGTTTACAGGAACTCATCCGTTTATGGAAAACGAATCCGATCCGGTAAAAATAAACAGCCGCTGTCGGGAAGAAGAACCGGTTCCTGTTAAGATATTAAATCCTGTTATTGATGATGATATTTCTGCCGTCATCGAAAAGCTGCTTGCCAAAAATCCAGACAATCGTCCTCAATCCGGCTGGGAGGTTTGTTTACAGTTGGAAGCGGCGGGGTCATCATATCCGTTTAGGAAAGCTCTCAGGCCATCCGCATCCCTTAATAAAATTTTATCGTATGAAGAAAACTTAAAAAATCTTATTGATGTTGATACTGCTGATTTAGAGAGATTAAGCATAATATGTAATAATTCCAATGATACCTTACACTTAATTCTCTCGCATAATTTTGACAAAAAGAATCTGAGTTACGATAATAATAATTTGAAATTTAAATTTAAAAATACTATTTTCTGGCCGAACATTCTGCGCAACCATGCCCTTGGGAAATATTCGCAACAATCTATCTCTGGTAGAAAAAAAGCTATTAAAGCTGCTATCACAGGATCAATCGATAACGGTATCAAATTAAACCTGGTAAATAATGATGATATCGATCCATCGCTGAAGGGGTCTGTCTTGCTCCTCAAACAATTTATCTCCCTTCCCACTATTAAAAGATTCTCCTCTAAGTATGCTTTGACAGCAGAGAGAAAAGAGCATTTTGAATTAGCCGCAAACCTGTTTCTACAAGCAGGAGAATTATTAAAAGCTGCAGATTGCGCTTATCAGGCAGCAATAAATCTTCATGCTGAGCACAAAAGTAGTGATGCCCTAAAAATAACCAAACGTGTCATAGATTTTGCTAATACGTCTGGCAAAGCTTATGAAATTAGAAGAACTATAATGTCACAGGGTGATATCCAAAAAGATATGGGTGAAATTGAAAGTGCTTTCAGCACATACAAAAGCCTGATAACTCTATACAAGGATTACGAACCTGACAAAATTTTAGCAGAAACATATAAAGATCTCGGTGATTTATATAAGGTAAAACATCAGTTTAAAGAGGGTATTGAAGCTCTGAATCAGGCTCTTGAAATTTATTACCTCCTGGATGATGAATTGGAAATTTCGCATACTCTTAATAATATGGGTAACATATATTGGATTGCCAGCGATTTAAACAAAGCCATCTTCAATTATCGAAAAGCTCTCAAAATCCAGAGGCGCCTGAAAGCTCATGAAGATATTGCCTCTACTTTGAATAACATTGCTTCGATATATGCTCTCAAGGGTAATTTCAAAAGAGGTATAAGACTACTAAACCTCACCCTCAATCTAAAAAAAGATATCGGTAACAAGGTTGAAATTGCTCGTACTCTTAACAATCTCGGATATTGTTATTATTGCTGCGGGGATCAATACCAGGCGGTAAATTCATTAACAGAATCGCTTGAGTTGAATCGACAGGTAGGAAACAAAAAAGAAATTTTATATAATCTCGAAAATCTCACTGCTCTTATGATAACAGCCGGACAATTAAGAGAATCATTAAAATTTCTAAAAGAGGGTATTGCTATCGCAAATCAGGTGGGCGATAAAAATCACTTTGCCATTTTCCAGTTAAGTATGGCAACGGTACTTCGGCGTATGGGGCAATTCGGTCAGGCAGAAAAAACACTGATAGCTATTGAGAATATTGTCAAAAGTTCGGATGATAAGAGTCTTAAGGTTCTCTTAATGAATGCTCGTGCTCCTATTAGATTAGCAATCGGCGATTACGAAATTGCCGAAGGAATAATCAAGGAAGCGATATCACTGGCTGAAGAAATTGACAATCGTCCGGAAATATTGAATTCACTTTTAATGATGACGAAAATCAATTATTCTCCTGATACTTATCAACAGGCCATCGCTTTAACTGAGGAGCTCGCTTTAGCTCGTGAAAAAGTATTGCTAAAAAACAATCTACTTGGTATTAATCTAAATTCTATAAATGGAACTGATACACATATCCTTGTCGAAGAAATAGAAGCTACTCTCAGCAGCATGAATGAAGACGTGGAAGTATCAGGTATTTATAGTAATTTAACCGAGTATTATTTAATCAATAATAATTACGATAAAGCGGTCAAGTATAATAATCTGGCAATGCAGAAAGCAACTGTTTCAAATTTAATCCCTGAGTTGATAAGAATATATATTCTTACCGGTAAATTGAAGATGATAACCGGTGAATATGAAGAATGTTTTGATAATTATAAAAAAGGGATGAAATTGACCCAGCAAGTTTCAACAGGTTTGCTTACCGATAAGGACAAATTACTTTTCCAGAATCATAAGGATGTCCACGCTCTAATCTCAGAGATTAATAAATTAAAAGAACAGACCGTACACTAAAATATCCAGCATCCCAAATAATATAAAAAAATAAAGGGCAGGTAAAAAATACCTGCCCCTCAGATCAGTTAGTCTAGAGACTAACTTACGGACCAACTGAGAACTGGCCGCCTTGGCTCAGTCCGATTGGTGCGATACGTGCCTCTAGGACTTCCAGAGAGAGCTCGTAATTAATCATAGGTAACACCTCCTAATTAAGACACATCGATATACCCTCAAGAAATGAGAGCATATTTTTTTCACATTGTTATTTCTAATATAACTAAATACGGGAAAGTGCCAACGAAATATTCAAAGAATGTGAAAATAAGATAAAAAAAAGAGGAAAAAACAGCAGAATGCGGAAATTATTTCCAATTCGGAATTATTTTACCACCACGACCAGAACTCAACGCGGATAAATGACATCAATTTCCTTGCAGCTATTTTATATAAAGAAGAATTCCCGATCTCTATTTTCGCATAGCCGGTCATTCCTTTTTGGAGTAAGTTGTCTCCGTTTTCTATAATTACCGAAACTGGGAAGTATGCCTGGTTATTAAAGTTGTATGCGGTGAGTGGGATATGTGCCACATAGCCTTTAAATGTTTTATCCGAATAAGAACGAAGTTTTAATGTGACTGGCTGGTTTAGTTCTATCAGCTTGATATTGAAATCAGGAACCGGAACCAAAATTTCAACCTGCCGTGAGTCCAGAATGGAAAGAATGCTCTCACTATTTACATCATTTACTTTAACAACTCCATTGATTGGAGTATTGATTGACTGAGCCTCTTCCTGCTTTTTCAGAAAATCGACTTTAGCTTTCTGCTTATTTATATCAGCCTTGATGACCGCCTCTTCCTCAGGTTTGGGAGGGGATTTTAATAAATTAAGTCGAGCGGTTTTATTGGCTACTTCTGCTTCAGCTATCTTGACTTCGGAATCGATCTGGTCATATTCTTCTTTTGAGGAATGATCTTTCTGAAAGAGTCCCTTAATAATGGCTAGATCTTTTTCAAGTTGTGCCAAATTCAAATTAGCCGCTTCAACCTCGGCCTCAGCTTCCTTAATTTCTTCCTCTTTTGGAGGTGATTTAAGGAGCGCCAATTGTCCTTCAAATTTCTCCAATTCAGCAATATTGGCTATTATCTCCTTGGTTACTTGATTGGATACTAAAATAGCAAGGGTGTCATTAATGCTAACCTCCTGTCCATCTTTGACTAAAGAGACCAACTGAAGCGCGGCCATTTCATTGGATGTCATCTGTAGATAATTGGTCTTGTTCTCCGGATTAGCCCCACGATACGTGATTTTACTTTCCAATAACCCGAACTCATTCAGAAGCAGGGAAAACTCCGCAATCGGTCGAACATCAACTTCTCCGGAGACACGATGCGGCATTGGCACGATAAAAAAACCAATGGCAAAGCTGCCAAGAGCAATAAGATATATTATAATTTTCGAGGGTTTTTTCAAAACCATCCTCATATATTTTAGGTGCTTCACCAATCCGCTAAATACTATTCCAATGCCGGATCTTAAAGCATAGATAATTATAATCGTAAATAAAAGTAATCCCCAGCCGCCGGTCTTGGCAAGTAAGAACTTTGCTACAATAACAAACAAATAAAGAAGCAAAAACAGAGAATAAGCCAGTGCCAGGAGGGAATAATAAAGATAAATTCGCTGTTTTCTTTGTGTAATTTCGATTTTATCAAGCGGCCAACCCAGGATATTTTTTTTAAAAATATATCCTAAGTATTCGAATGCCTTTTTTCTCAGGTTGGGAATATCGACCCAATCCGAGAGAAGATAGTAACCATCAAGTTTTATCAAAGGATTAAAATTAAACAGCATTGTCACCCAACAGACTACAACGATTACTCGAGCAACCTCATTGATAAAAATACCCGGAACCGTAATACGCCAAAGGAAGACCGCCAAGGCGAACAAAATTAGTTGCATTACCGGTCCGGCAAATGTCACCGCCAGACGATGAGACTTCTTTTTAAACAGCCAGGCATCAGACAAATCGGAATAAAAACAGGGTTGGAAATATAACAATAAAAATCCTATTTCACGCACCTCTCCCCCGTAGTAGCGACAAATAACCGCATGAGCAAATTCATGAACGCTGATTATTATAAAAAGAGAAATTACAATTACAAGGATTGAACTGATGCTGTATAAATCCCCCAGATCGATATAAAAATACTCTGAATTAGCAGCCATTACAATAAATCCCACAGCTATAAACAACATTGAAGCACCAAACCAGAATTTGTTATGAAAGGGCCGATAAAGATATGTCAACCAATCGAGAAATGAACCCGGATTAAATCCTTTCAGCTTGATGAACAGCAATCGGGAGAAAAAAGATTTTCCTCTGGCAGCATTGTAGCTGGCACGGGAGATTGCCTGTTCAGCCCGACCGTCATCGAGAAAAAATAATTTCTCAAGCAGGGCGACAAATTTTGTAACCCCGGCCGCATCAATATTGAAATTGAATTTTTCACGAAAACGATTTGCAACTTCTTCATATGATGTCTTCCCGTCAAGCTGATTAATTAGCCAATACTCAGGTTCACGAAGCCTGAAATAGCTCCCCGTTATGGGATCTTTAATATTAAACACAGTCGCTCCATCGACTTCTGCTGATGCCGCGACTAAATCACTCCTGAGTTTGGCATAATCAGACATAATTAAATTTATAGAAGGGTTCTTTTAAGAGCAAGATTGTTTATTTTCGGGAAACTATATGATAATGACAACTAAAATTAAGAAAGGTTATCGCCGGAGAGTTTCAATAAGCTGCCTGTTATAATAATCAATCATGTCTTCCCGACGAAGAACACCGATAACTTTATCTTTGTTATATTTATTAATCACAGGAATCATTTTCAAATCTTTGACACCAAACAATTTGAAAGCCTGCTCCAGGTCATCATCATAATTAACTACTACGGTTTCTTCCTGAACCAGATCCTTGGCAATTACCAATTGATCAAGAGAGTGCTGGGTTATGAGAGACCTTAAATCTTGAAAAGAGATAACCCCTTGTATAGCATCCTCTTTATCTACAACTACAAAATAGGAATCATGGGTATTTTCAACTTTTGTAAATATTTCATGTAACGTTGTTGAAAGGTAAATCTTCTCAAAAACCTCATCCATAATCTCAGCGACCTTATGCGATTTCAATATATTGATATCTTTACCACCCCTGATATCAATTCCTCTTCTAATCAACTTATCGGTATAAATTGAGTGTGGGAATAATTTTCTGGCAAATAATGCTGAGAAGACAACTGTTATCATTAGAGGCAATATAATTCTATAATCCGATGTCATTTCAAATATAATTAAAAGAGCTGTAATTGGAGCATGAGTTGTTGCGGCAACCATCCCGGCCATGCCAACCAGGGCATATGCTCCGGGAGTAGCGGTAACTTCCGGAAAGAAAGAATGGACAAGAACTCCAAAAGCCCCACCGGCAACTGCACCCATAAAAAGAGCTGGAGCAAAAATACCACCGGAATTACCGGAGCCCAGAGTCAGTGATGTAGCTATCATTTTCATAAGAATTAGAATCAACATAAGAGTAATTCCCAAGTGTCCTTCAAGAGTTAGTTGAATGGTTTTGTAACCATCAGCCAAAATCTGAGGATAAAAGATTGCAATTCCACCCAGAAGCAACCCACCCAATGCTGGTCTTAACATTGGAGTCATTTTTAATTTTTCGAAAATATCCTCAAAGAGACTAAGCATCCGGGTAAAACTGACCCCGGCCAAACCAAGTGATAAACCCATAACCATGTATAAGGGGATTTCCCAGGCTGATACTAAGGAATATTCGGGGATTGCAAAAGCGGGGTGATTTCCTAAAAATGATCTGGTCACAACCGAAGCAATTACAGAAGATAAAATTACCGGGGAAAATGTTGTAATGGCGAAATCACCCAGAATAATTTCTAATGAAAATAAAACACCTGCAATAGGAGCATTAAAAACCGATGCGATACCTGCCGCCGCCCCGCACCCGACTAAAATTTTAACCCTATCTCCTGACATTCGGAACATTTGCCCGACAGTAGATCCAATCGCAGAGCCTATCTGAACAATCGGCCCTTCACGTCCGGCCGACCCCCCTGATCCGATACAGATGGCTGAAGCAACCGCTTTTGCTGCTGCGACTCTTGGTCTGATAATTCCACCCAAACGGGCAACGGCATTCATCACCTCCGGGACGCCGTGCCCTTTGGCTTCTTTGGCGAATTTGTAAACAATAGGTCCCACTAACAGCCCCCCAGCCATGGGGATTACCGGCAGCCACCATTTAAAACCGAAATCAGGGAGCTGAGCGGCCAGAACCAGGTCAGAAAGGCTAAAAAACAAACCATTAAAATACTCTATGAGCTTTATAAAACCGATCGCTCCTAAAGAAGTAGCCAAACCTACAATTATAGACATCATAATCAGGATATTTGTTTCCGATGGCTGTATTCTCTTTATTATTCTGTCAATTACTGGTAATTGCATAGTATGCCGAATCTATGTTTTTTTTGACTTTTCGCAAGGAGTAAATCTGTAATTATAAATTGAACTGGAAAAGAAAGAGCAAATTACCTTGACTTCATTCCTTATTTTTATAACTTCAAGGTGAGAATATTCACGTGAATAAACTTTTAATTGATTGAGGGATGTTTATGCGTGGACAAGCCGATGCAATCATAGTTGGGGGTGGCATTATTGGTTTATCAGTTGCTTTCTATCTTGCCCGAGAAAAAGTAGGTAATATAATTGTTGTAGAAAAAGAGCCATTTCTTGGCTCCGGCGCGACATCCAAAGCGGCTGGGGGAATCAGAGCACAATTTTCGACTAAAGTCAATATAGAGATGTCTATGCTCTCTGAAAAGCTGTTTGAGCAATTCGAAGAGGATACCGGTTCAAAAGCTCTCTTCGACCAGGTCGGCTATATGTTCCTGTTGCAAACTGATGAAGAGGTGGCAGAATATACCAGACAATTTGAATTGCAGACGTCATTGGGACTTGATGTTCAAATGCTAAAACCGGATGAAATCCCTCAATATGCCCCACATATCAGCCTGGATGGAATTCAATTCGCCACATTTTGTCCCCGGGACGGACTCGGTGATCCCCATGAATTTTTATCCGGCTATGAACATGCTGCTCGAAGAATGGGTGTTGAAATTGCATTTGAAACCGAAGTCACTGGAATAGAGACTACCAATGGGACAGTCAAAGTAGTAAAAACATCAAAAGGTGATATTGAAACTCCAATAATAATAAATTGTACCGGCCCGCAATCAAAATTGATTGGTCAAATGTATGGCGTCAATATACCTGTAGAACCAATTAAACGTCAGATTGTAACTACAGGTGAGTTGGATTTTGTAAAACCGTTTTTCCCGATGGTTGTTGATGTGAAATCCGGTCTGTATTTTCACAAGGAGTCCAAAGGGATACTTTTGGGATGGGCCGATAAATCTGTAAAACCATCATTTGATATTTCAATTGACCCTGATTACACTGATGCCATTCTTGAGAAAGCTCTTGATAGAATTCCCCAATTAGAGCAAGCTGAGATTGCAAACCAATGGGCAGGGCTTTATGAAACCACTCCCGATCATCATGCCATAATAAGTTGGGATTCCAAGGTAAAAGGAATATTCCATTGCACTGGATTTTCCGGACATGGCTTTATGCAGGCCCCGGCTGCCGGATTGATTACAACGGAAATTATTACAGGTAAAAAACCATCGGTTGATATCTCTCCCCTTTCATTGGATCGATTCGCCGTTGGCGCAATTGTTCATGAGACAAATGTAATCTGACAAATCTGCTCTTTTGTTTATGTGAGAAGAGAGGTAACATGAAAAGAATTATTTTATTAATTTCACTCGGTATATTGATATTCAATATTGCCAGCGCCGATGAGAAATCCTGCCCGGCTGATAGAGCTGCTGAACTTGGTAATGACCCGTTTGGCACCTTCCATGAAGTGATGGCTCCTGTCTGGCACGTTGCCTGGCCAGACAGCAATTTTGAGGCTCTTTTTGAAGCGGGACCTGCCTTTAAGGAAAAATTCAAAGCAATCGCTAAACTTGAACCCACTTTCAAAAATGAGAAGAGAAAATCAGAGTTTATTGAACTTCGAAAGAACTTCGCCGCCCTTGTTGACGAATATGCTCAGGCTGCAGAAGAAAAAAATAAAGAGAAAGTTTATGAAATAATGCCCAGGCTGCATGATGCTTTTGAGTTTACTGCTTCGGCCTTATTACCCGTCCATTATCCACAAATTGAAGGTATAGTTATTACGGTAAATATGATTTTAGAAAACCATTTACCTAAAAATAATATTGAGGGCATTACCGGCTCTACTGAGACCCTGATTTCAAAACTTAAAGGCTATGACTCCGAAGCTCTGCCCGATGAACTCAAAGAATATAAAGTTGATATTGAACAGTCATATAAGGATATGCTGGCCTTAGCAATGTTAATGGAAAAATGCTGTAAAGAATCTGACATGGAAAGCTATAAGAAGCATATCACAGATTTGGACAAAAGCCTGAAGCAGTTTATAGAAAAATATATTTAAGGCAAAATTTTGATAAAAATAAGAAGGGAATCAGTTTCGGTTCCTTTTTTCTTATCAATACGAATCTATCTAATTATCATTTAAAGTTGATATAAGGAGGTAATTGCATGAAAACTATGAGAGTATTAATTTTAATTGTAATAGTATTATCATTGAACTCATCTTCTCTTCTGGGTTTAGATTGGGAGACAACCGAAATTAAGCTTACTACAACCGACGGACTTGACCTTTACAGTTGGTTGAGCAAACCTGACCACAATATAAAAGCCCCTCTTATTGTCTTGCTGCCAATGATGAATAATACTCATGAAAGTTATGCTCCCTTTCTGTTGAACTTAAAACATTACCTTGATATTGATTCTCTATCCCACAATAAAACCACGCCCTATGTCTTAGCCATTGATCTAAGAGGTCATGGAAAATCAACAATTCGAAATGATTCAACAATTCATTGGAAGGATATGACAGAAGATGATTTCGCCCAGTATCCTTTTGATGTTAAGGAAGCAATCAAATTAATTCTTTCAGATTCAGTTTATAATATTGATCCAAACGATATTATCGTAATAGGCGCCTCGATTGGATCAACTACTGCAATTATGTTAACGGAACATATGAATGGAATCACTAAAGATGTCATGCTGTCTCCTGGAGAAAACTATAGAGGTATGCAGCCCGCTCATGCCCTTGAGTCATATAAAGGAGAGAGTATCATATATGCCGGGAAAGAGGATACCTATTCATATACATCCTCGGTAAATCTCGCAAAACTTAATAAAAAATGTGAATTAAAAGTATTTGAGACTAAAGATCATGGGACTGATATTATCAACAATAATCCTGAAGCAATGAATTATTTGATTGAGTGGCTTTTTAAAGAAAAATAACTCCGAGGGGATACTTAGATATAACTTATTCCTCATCCTCGTTTTCATCTTTGGGAAGAGGGATCATATTGGTTCCATCGAGATAAACTTTGGCGGTTGGGTCTGTTATTTGAGTTAATCTTTTTGTCACCGACCCAATTTTCATGGCTGCCTCTTCGATCACTTTCAACTTGGAGATTAACTCACTATCCATATCTTTTCTTTGTATAAACAATAATTGTACACTGGCAATAATAGCCTGAAGCGGGTTGTTTACTTCATGGTTAACTGTCACTGCAGTATCGAGTATTCCACTTAATCTTTCCTTTTCAAAACGTCTTTCCATCGAAGCCAAATCATGCCCACCGGCTCCTCCGGCACTGGCTCGGTAATAAAGGCCAACTATAGCGATAAGAGTTTCCAGGAAAGACTCTTCGGAAATTATCGTCCTCTCCCCTTCCTGCAAACCAATAACCGCCCCGAATGTATTGTCCTGATAAGTTAAAGGCAGCGTAAAGGAATGAACTTTTACATCACCGCTGAACGAAAGATAGGCTGATACCAATTGCCGATCCCGGCGGAATTTTTCATACATATCTTTTTCAAGGGATAATAAGCGTTCTTTATCTGTCTTGTCATCGGCATGAGTCACATTAAAAACAGGCTGGAAATCTTTATCCCAGACAATTAAAGCGGCTGCTTTAAGCCCGACTAACTCGGCTGTATGAACCAGGGCTAATTCGGCTAATTTATTAAAACCGATCCCTTTTGAGCCGGCTTGAGTCAGCGCTCTGAAGACCTCAAATCTGTCTTTACTGTCACTATTCAATAATATATCTCCATTACCTTGCTGTATAGAGCAAAACCAATGCCTTTAATTTAATAATACCAATACCGCAGGTATAAAAGTAGTACCTCATAAAATACTATAAAATCAACGATTTATCCAGAGAATAATCTGCTCAAAAATTGAACACTGGCCTTGTCTGTTGTTATTATTGCAGTCAAATTCACAATATATGTTTTAATTGGTTGCTATTTATTGACTTTTAAATATTGAGGTAATAGATTACCTCCTTCCTGAAACCGATAAAAAACGGTTAATAGAAAGAGGAATTATTAATGCATGATGAATGCGGCATATTTGGTATATTCGGACACTCCAAAGCAGCTGATTTGACCTACTCAGGTCTTTATGCTCTGCAGCATCGAGGCCAGGAATCAGCCGGAATAGTTACTTCCAGCAAAGGTGAAATTCATTATAAAAAAGGTATGGGGCTGGTTTCGGAAATCTTCTCCAACAAAGCTGTTCTCGGCGAACTAACAGGAAGCCATGCTATCGGCCATACCCGCTATAGTACAACCGGAGCCTCCTCTCTAATAAATATACAGCCTTTTTTGATGACCAACAGATCCCACTGTACAGCCATTGCCCACAACGGTAATCTGACCAATTCACTTGATTTGAGAAACAATCTCGATTCCAAAGGATCAATCTTTCAGACAACTTCCGATACCGAAATTGTATTACATCTCGCAGCAAGATCTTCAAAGAAGACAGGTATTGAAAGAATTTGCGATGCTTTAAATACAATAAAGGGAGCCTTTTCATTGGTCTTCTTAACGGAGGATTCAATTATTGCCGCCCGGGATCCTCACGGTTTTCGTCCTCTTGCGTTGGGAAAGCTCCAGAGAGCATGGGTGGTTGCTTCTGAAACCTGCGCCTTTGATCTCATTGGAGCGAAATATATTAGGGATATCGAACCTGGTGAAGTTTTAGAAATTACCAAAAAAGGATTAAAATCATACTACCCTTCCAAACCGGCCAAAAAAGCTTGCTGTATTTTTGAATATATTTATTTTTCACGCCCCGATTCAAAGATATTTGGAGAGAATGTCGACAAGATCAGACGTCGCCTGGGGAGACTCCTTGCGCGTGAACATCCGGTCGAAGCTGATATCGTTATTGGAATTCCAGATTCAGCCAATACTGCTACTTTAGGTTATGCTGAGGAATCTGGCATCAGGTTTGAGATTGGCCTCATAAGAAACCATTATGTAGGCAGGACATTTATTGACCCTCAGCAAAAGATCCGGGATCTTGATGTAAAAGTAAAATTCAACCCAGTCAAAGGCGTTCTCAATGGCCGCCGAGTGGTTGTAGTTGATGATTCAATAGTACGGGGAACAACATCTAAAAAATTAGTCAATCTTATCAGGGAAGCCGGCGCCAAAGAGATTCATTTCAGGGTATCATCCCCTCCTATAATCTCCCCTTGTTTTTTCGGGATCGACATGCCTACCAAAGAAGAGCTCATAGCTTACCGCATGTCTGTCAAAGAGATAGAGAAATATCTTCAAGTAGATTCTCTGCGCTATCTATCATTAAAGGGAATGTTAGGCATGAAATCTTTACCCGACACGACTTTTTGCAGCAGTTGTTTCTCTGGGAAATACCCGATTAAAATACCTCCCGTAAACGGCAAACATCATCTGCAAATCAAAACTCCTGCACTAAGCGTATAATAAGAAGATATTGAATCTAATGCATTTTATGCCGATAATTTGCAAAAGAGATCGTATTGACATTATTGAACTTATGATTATATTAATGTAAGAGTCACCAGTTACTACGATTACCTACATTCTGGTCGTATAACCTGCGAACAGTAAATTTTGCCGGAGGCATTTTGATTAAAATCGGACGTAAAAGTATAGTTATCTCTACTTTTGTAATTATTGCGAGTTCGTTAATTAGCTTCAGTAAAACGATATCCGCGGTTAAGATTGACAACCCTGCTTCTACAGAAAATATCAAACTAAAGCCAAGAGCCATTCCGATAAAATCGTTCAATACAGTGATCAACCCCATGACAAATATTTCCCATGTCGTCGTAAAATTTCGTGATAATAATCAGGTAAGAAAATCAGGCGACAGGCTTTTTTCCAAATCAGGAACCGCCTCTCTTATTGAATCCAATAATAAGTTAAGTCAGTATCTTGGGACTGACAAAATGAGAAGGCTGTTTGCAAATACCTCAGAATCAAAACTGGACATGAACCGTGAAGCATTACAAATAAACTCCAGAGTCGAACTGGCTGATCTTAATAATTATTATCGGATTGAAGTAAGTGATTATCAGGAAGCTGAAAATCTTATCAATGAGCTTAATGCCCTTGATGAAGTTGAAATAGCATATTTTAAGCCAGCATCAGAACCGGCTGGCGACATCGCCCCTCCTACCCCGGAATTTGTAGCTAATCAGGATTATCGCGAAGCAGCTCCTGCCGGAGTTGATGCTGATTATGCAAATACTTTAACTGGTGGCGACGGCACCGGAGTGAAGATTATTGATATCGAAGGGGGTTGGAAAGATACCCACGAAGATTTGGATAAGGCTCTTGGAGCCCGTATCACCCCCTCACAGATTGAAGATTTAAGCTGGCGCAATCACGGCACCGCTGTAATAGGAGCGATGATTGCCGGTGATAACGGTTATGGCGTTACCGGGATTTGCCCCGGGGCAGATATCGGGATGGTTTCAATTGCAGCCCTCTCAGTCAGTGAAGCTCTTATAACCGCAGCCGACACTCTCCAACCGGGAGATTTGATATTGATTGAACTGCACGCTCCCGGCCCACACTATAACTTTCAAACCAGAACAGACCAGCTTGGTTACGTGTGCGAGGAATACTGGCAGGATAATTTTGATGCTATCCAGTATGCCTGGGCCAAAGGAATAGTTGTTGTTGAAGCAGGCGGCAACGGGGCTGAAAATTTTGATGACGCCGGAATATACGGTTCCCTCTTTGACACAACCTCCCGCAATTCCCATGCTATTATAGTAGGAGCAGGGGCCGAGGCTGCCTCTGCCTCAAATTTACAGAAAAAAAGTTTTTCCAATTACGGTGAGAGAGTCAACCTGCAAGGCTATGGTTCGGGAGTTTATACTACGGGCTATGGCGGACTGTTTGATGGCGGTGGTGATGAAAATCAATACTATACCTCTTCATTCAGCGGAACTTCTTCCGCCTCGCCAATTGTAACCGGTGCCGCAGCCTGCCTTCAGGGGTATTACAAAGCAACCTATGGCGCTCCTCTTACCTCTGATCAGATTCGAGACATTCTTGTCCCAACCGGAACACCACAGCTTGGTGATACTTCTTTACACATAGGCCCCAGACCGGATTTACTGACAGCGATCAGTACTCTTACAGGTCCGGCTTCATTGTTTGTTAATCCTCTTATGCTTGACACGACCCTCGCTGAGGGAGGATTAGCCGTAATGTCAATTTGGATTCATAACCGCTCTATAACCGATAATTTCGATTTCACAATATTCGATAATGATTCTTTGGCTAAGGTGAGTGAAAACTGGTTGATAGCATTGCCACAAATCGGAACAGTTTTAGCATCCGATTCGGTTGAGATTGAAGTTTCCCTTAATGCCTCGTTAATAGAAGATCGTTTAAGTACCTATAAGGGCATTCTGGAGATTAGCTGGGGATATGAAGGAGGATCGCTTGATTCCATTATTTATCTTCCGGTCTTTTTGGATATCCCATGCATAGACACAACCTACACATCGATTTCATCCGATGAACCCTCCGGCCCGGTTTACAACTGGATCTCGGCTTATGGGCGTGGCTGGCGGATTCCATTCTCATTCTTCTATGGCACTGGCACCAATCACCTTGATGATGGATCCAGTGGACCTTACGATATCGGATTTGAGTTCAATTTTTATGATTCAGTTTATACCGAAGTTTATCTTGGAGTAAATGGCGCCATTTCATTTGAAGAAGAAAACCTGAACGTGAACGGTTACTTTTCAAATCTTGAGCTTCCGGGTGCTCCATTCAAAACTTTTATTGCTCCGTTATGGTCAGATTTGATTTTTGACACTGGCTATGTAGCTAATTGCGGGATTTATTTCTATACCAACTATAAGGACACCTGTGTTATTGAATGGTATCAGCCCGCTAATTATAATCAGGTTGGTGACACTACTATGGATTTTGAAATTATTCTGACCCGTTACGGAGATATTACATTTCAGTACAAAAATATTGGCATCAGCGGACTTGAACAAATTAGCCTGATTGGGGTTTCTGATTTTGACTGCAAAGCATTAAGCCATCTTGATAATAATGTTCCATTTGAACATGCTATCTCTCCCTTTGAGGCAATTCTGTTTAAAAATACTGAATACAGCTGGATTCTTACTGGGAATGTCGATGGTTCTCCTCAAATATTAGTTTCTGACTTAATCTTTATGGTCAATTACATCTTTAAAGGAGGACCGCCTCCGGTACCGGAAGAGTCAGGTGATGTTAATTGTGACGGTGATTTAAATGTGGCAGATCTTACATATCTGGTAAATTATCTCTTCAAAGGTGGGCCAAGTCCCTGTCTTTATCTCCAGTAATAAATCTGCTGATAAAATTTAAAGAATTGAATAAATTGCTGCTTTGGTAAATTCAAGCAATTGCTGCGGGAAAAATCCAAACCCCAGTGTACCTATTGCCGTTATAACCACAACTGTCATAATTGAAGGAGTATAAGTAACCGGGATAAAAGTTGTTTCCGGGTCTTCAAAGTAACTTGCTTTTATGACGCGCAGGTAATAGTAGACAGAAATAAATGAGTTCATCACACCAATAACAGCTAACCAGATAAAATCAGCCTTGACTGCCGCTGAGAATAGATAGAATTTCCCAAAGAAACCTACCGTAGGCGGAAAGCCTGCCAGGGCAAACATAAACATAGCAAGTACGGCTGAGAGATAAGGGTTGGCTTTGGCCAAGCCGGGTAATTCTGAAAAATCAGATTTGCATCCGGTTCTGGATTCAAGCAGCGTAACAATGGCAAACCCGCCGAGGTTGAAGATACTGTAAGCAATGATGTAAAATATGGCCGCTGAGACAGCATCCGGACCTCCGACAGCAAGGGCAACCAGAAGATAACCGGCATGAGCAATAGACGAGTAAGCCAGCATCCTTTTTACATTTTTTTGTTTCAGGGCAAATACATTTCCAATGGTCATAGTCAAAACAGCCAGTACCCAGAAAATTTCACTGAGGATTTCCATACCGGAAAAACCAAACAGGAAGATTCTGAGTAATACAGCAAATCCCGCTGCTTTTGGACCTACTGAGAAAAAGGCTGTAACCGGGGTCGGCGCTCCCTGGTAAACATCAGGAACCCAACTATGGAACGGCACTGCAGCTACTTTAAACCCAAAGCCAATAAGAACCATCGCAACCCCGGCATAGAGGTAGGCCCTATGATGAGATTCAATAAAGGCAAAATCAGCCACTATTCTTCTTAATTCGGTGGTAGATGACGCACCGTAAATAAAGGCAATACCCATCAGAAGAAATGCACTGGCAAAGGCCCCCATAATGAAATATTTTATTCCAGCCTCATTAGATTCCAGTGATCTCCGGGCAAAGGCGGCCATTACATAGAGAGGTATTGACATAATTTCCAGACCGAGAAACATGACAACCAAATCAGTTGTATTAGCCATGACCATCATGCCCATCGTTGAAATCAGCAGCAGAGAATAAAATTCAGGTTTATTGATCCCTTTGACATTCATATACCTAACGGCTAACAACATAACCAAGAGAGATGTGGAGGCAAAAATTATCTTGAATGCAATTCCAAAATTATCACAGGAAACCATCCCAAAAAAACCGTGGCCATTCTCACCCCATTGATTGATACTGAAAAGCAACGCAATAACCAATCCGAAGAAAGCAATAACAGGAGGTGTTTTCTGCATCCCTTTTAAATAACCGACAAGTAGAATTACAAATGCGGCTATAAGCAGGGATATTTCACCTGCGATAAGCCCAAAGTCTATTCCTGCTGACGTATAATCTATCATTTACAATTTCCATTTTGCGGCGACCGCCGCAATAAATTAAAAGCCTCAGCCACCACCAAAGCCGATTTTTATTTCGCCTTTATCGACTATTACTGGCACAATATTTTGGCCCTTGGTCAATTTTAGAACTTTGTCTTTTGCGCCATCAACCTGAAACACATTTATTTCTTCAAATTCAATGCCTTCATCGGTGTAATGTTTTTTCGCAGCGGCACAATACGGACAGCCATCTTTGGTATAAATAACGACATCGCTCATTTGGTCACTCCATCTTCTGTTAGTTCATCTGAAGCAACCTCAACCTGATAGTCGTTTTTATCAGTCAAAATATTTTTCTCTATTTCCATCTTTTTTACAGTTATGGCTTTATTAAAATGCGAAAGAATAACTTTAGTGGCTGGTTCAATTCTATCAAAAAATGGTTTTGGGTAAATGCCAATCCAGAATATCAATAAAACCAATGGAACAAGAATAATTTTTTCGCGAATATCCAAATCTTTTAATTTTTCATTTTCAGGTTTGGTTATTTTGCCGAAGATAACCCTCTGATACATCCACAACATATAACAGGCCGACAAAATCACGCCGCTCGAAGCCAGCACGCCATAAATGGCATTGGCTTTGAATGTTCCTAATAATATCAGAAATTCACCGACAAACCCATTAGTAAGAGGAAGACCAATCGATGAAAGAGTGGCTATCATAAAAAAAGTAGCAAAGACCGGCATCACTTTGGCAATGCCGCCAAAATCTTCAATCAGACGAGTATGGCGCCGTTCATAAATCATTCCTACAATCAGGAACAAAGCCCCGGTAGAAACACCATGGTTGACCATTTGCATCACAGCCCCTTCTATCCCCTGCATGTTGAGGGCAAAAATCCCCAGCATAACAAAACCCATATGTGATACTGATGAAAACGCAACCAGCGATTTCACATCTTTTTGGACCATTGCCACCAAAGCGCCGTAGATAATTGCAATAATTGCAAGGATAGAGATATAGGGCATGAAGGTCACAGTAGCTTCAGGAAACATTGGAAGACAAATTCTAACAAAACCATAAGTCCCCATCTTAAGCAGCACACCGGCAAGAATCACAGATCCGGCTGTTGGAGCCTGAACGTGAGCATCAGGGAGCCAGGTATGGAACGGGAACAGGGGTACTTTTATAGCGAAGGCTAAGGCGAAAGCTGAAAACAAGTAGAGCTGCGGCCTATAAGCAATCGGCATATCAATCAGCTTAAGCAAGTCGAACGAATATTCGCCGGTTAAGCCATGATAAGTAAAAATCAAATACAGGATGGCAACAAGCATCAGGAGCGAACCAAACATGGTGAACAGAACAAATTTTATAGCAGCATATAATCGTCTTGGTCCCCCCCATAGTCCAATAATGAAATACATCGGAACCAGCATAACTTCCCAGAAGACATAGAACATAAACAGATCAAGAGCACAAAAGACGCCTATCATACCGGTTTCTAACAGAAGCATGGAGATGAAGAAACCTTTGACAGCTTTAGTTACAGAATTCCAGGACGACAGTATGGACAAAACTGATAAAATAGTTGTCAGGACAATCAATAAAAGGGAAATACCATCTATGCCTAAATGATAACTGATGCCAAATGATTTTACCCAAGGGACAATTATTTCAAACTGCATACCGCTGGCAACAGTATCAAACATCGCATAGAGCCAAAACGATAATAGCATAGTCACAAATGAAATAATCAATGCAACTGATTTTACAGTATCATGCCTCTCCTGTGGAACCAACAGAAGCAATATTACCCCCAATAGAGGGAAAAATGTTATTAATGTAAGAATCTGGCTTTCCATTATTTAATCCACAATATAGCCGCCATTAAAGCGACTACTCCAATTACAAACATTGTAGCATAACTGCGTACGCGGCCGGACTGGATTCTGCGGAGAATATCCGAAGTTCCGTCATAAACCTGGGCGGCAGAATTTATCATTCCATCGATAATAATCACATCAAATATTTTCCATAGCAGCATCGAAATAAACACCAATGGTTTGACTACAATAGCGCCATAAATTTCATCCATGTAATATTTATTCAACAAGAGATTATGTACACCGGACATTTTATTTTTTAGAGAGGTAGCCAGTTCGGTTTTAGATTTATAAAAGAGCCAGGCAAAATAAATTGAAATTAATACGAGTATAACAGAGAATGCCATTAGTCCCCATTCCATACCGGCATCACTGCCTGCTGATGCCAGAGCGTGTGAGGCGGCTTCATGACCTGCCCCACCGGAGACAATCGGTTCTAACCAGTGCTCGAAATAATTTGTAGTACCAAAGATATGCGGTATTCCAACCCATCCACCGACAATAGAAAGCACAGCTAACACCATCAGAGGTACAGTCATTGCTTTGGGAGATTCATGGATATGGTCTCGGGTTTTGTTGTCCATTCGTTCTTTACCAAAAAATGTCAGGAAAATCAGGCGGAACATATAAAAGGCTGTTAAACCGGCGGTAACTACTCCAATTACCCAGAAGATCGGATGGCCGTGCTGGGACGAGAATGATTTCCAGAGGATTTCATCTTTGGAGAAAAAGCCTGATAATCCCGGTATCCCGGAAATTGCCAGAGTAGCAATGAACATCGTTATAAAAGTAATTTTAATATATTTTTTCAAGCCACCCATCTTGCGCATATCCTGCTCATCAGACATGGCGTGGATAACCGAACCAGCACCTAGGAACAAGAGGGCTTTGAAGAATGCGTGGGTCATTAAATGAAAGATACCAGCCGAAAAAGCAGCTACACCACAAGCTAAAAACATATATCCTAACTGGCTTACAGTTGAATAGGCCAAAACACGTTTAATATCATTTTGAGCCAGTCCAATCGTTGCCGCAAATATCGCCGTAGTCGCACCAACTATAGCTACTACTAATAAGGCATCTGGGGCCATCATAAATAATACGTTTGTTCTTACAATCATATACACACCGGCGGTCACCATAGTGGCAGCATGTATCAGAGCTGAAACAGGAGTGGGACCTTCCATAGCATCAGGAAGCCAGACATACAATGGAATCTGAGCTGATTTACCGGTTGCACCGACAAATAAAAGGAGACAAGCGGTAGTAATAAGTGTACCCCCGGCCACAAAGACAAGCGGAGCCTGCTCCATTACAACTCTGAAATCAAGCGATCCAACCTGCCAGAATATGATGAACATCCCAATCAGGAAACCAAAATCACCAATACGATTGACGATAAACGCTTTTTTACCGGCATCGGAGGCTGATTGTTTGTGATACCAGAAACCAATCAATAAATAGGAACATAGTCCTACCCCTTCCCAGCCGACAAACATCAAAAGAAAATTATTAGCCAGGACAAGAGTGAGCATAGAAAACATAAACAAATTTAAATATGTAAAGAAACGCCCGAAATCCTTGTCATGAGCCATATAACCGGTTGAATATATATGAATCAATAAGCCAACACCGGTAACAACGAGAATCATTACGGCAGATAAGGGATCGACCATTAAACCAAAATTGACATGGAAATTACCAGATGGTATCCAGGTAAATAACACCTGTTCCAGGATACGATAATCTGGCGGCAACGCCTTAAGATCAAAGAAAACCATTAACGAAATAACAAATGATGCGAAAACTGTACCGCAGGCGATAAGATTTACCACCGGCCGTGAAAGGCGTCCCAGAAGAAGACCATTAATCAAAAAACCAACCAGAGGGAAAAGAGGTATCAGATAAAGGTTTTCGGTCATCGGATCATTCCTACCATTTTAAAATATTGAACTTGTCAATATCCACAGTTTCACGGTTTCGATAAATTGCTAACACCATCGCCAGTCCAACTGCAGCTTCTGCTGCCGCAACAGTCAGAACCAAAAAGACAAAAGCATGGCCATCCATAACACCCAGTGCTCTTGAAAAGGCTATAATAGCCAAATTGGCGGCATTAAGCATCAGTTCCACGCACATAAACATAATAATAACATTGCGGGAGATTAAAACTCCAACAGTACCGATACCAAAAATCACCATGGCTACAATCAAATATGCTGATATAGGAATCATTTCTATTCTTTCACCTTTTCCGTAGTTTGTGATCCAGTTATCTTTTCATCCATAGCCACATTATCAAGATTTTTATTCACTTTTTTAGCCATAACCACCGCCCCTACAATTGCTGCTAATAACAGGATTGAGGTCAATTCAAATGGGTAGAGGTAGCGAGTGAAGAGTAATTCTGCCACCGCTTCGACCGAACCAAAACTATCAGTTGTTGTTGTGACAAATCCTCCATCCATTCCTGAAGAGACGAAGCCACTGCGTATGACAAAAACCATTTCAATAATAAATAGAATAGATATTATATATTTTGTAATACGGCTAATTGGCTCTTTAACACTATCATCGAGTTCTTTCCCCCGCAAATTGAGCAGCATTATTACAAAGAGGAACAAAACAAGTATAGCCCCGGCGTAAACAATGATTAATACCGCCCCCATAAACAGAGCGTTGAGCTGGAGATACAAAACAGCCTGGGCCACCAAGGAAACAATCATATACAAAACCGAAGCTACCGGATTGCGCTGAGAGATCATCATCGTTGCCCCAAAAACAGCAACAACAGCTGATATGATAAATATGATAGAATCAAGATTCATTTTATTCCATCACTCCATAAACTTTTCTGACCCGTCGGATAATCTTCTTAAAGGGATTTTCCTTGCGGGGATGGACGACCAGCATATCATCTTTTTTCCAAATAAAGGAATCCCTGTTATCCGATGAAAATTCATAATCCTGACCAAGGAAAATAGCCTCTTCCGGACAGGCTTCTTCACAGTAACCACAAAAGATGCAGCGAAGAAGATTAATCTCATATATTTTTGCTTTGCGTTCACCGCTGTCAGATTCTTCCGGTTCCATATAAATGGCATCAGCCGGGCAAGCCGCCGCACAAAGTCCACAACAGACGCATCTTTCGGTCCCATCATCGTAACGCTCAAGGTAATGCCGTCCGCGATACCGGGGAGCCATTGGCTTTTTCTTTGTTGGATAGTCAAGTGTTACCGGCTTTTTGAACAGATGCTTAAGAGTTACCAGCATCCCCTGCGGCATTTTTATAAATACATTTACGACGGCTTTTATGAGTTCTTTCATAACTTCATCCTAACCTTTCAACATCACGAAAGCGGCGGTTACCATTGTATTTAAGAGAGCCAGCGGGAATAAAACTTTCCAACCAAAATCCATCAGCTGATCATATCGGAATCTGGGGAAGGTCGCCCTTAGCCATATATAACAAAACATAAACATAAACACTTTTAAACAAAACCAGAGAATCGGAGGTAAAAACGGTCCCTGCCAGCCGCCAAAAAAGATCGTGGTGGCAACGGCTGATACTGTCAGCATATTGGCGTATTCAGCTATAAAAAAGGTCGAGAAGCGCATCGATGAATATTCCGTATGATACCCGGCAACAAGTTCCGATTCTGCTTCCGGCAAATCAAAAGGAGCCCGGTTGGTTTCTGCAACAGCGCAGGTAATAAACAACAGGAATCCCAGAGGTTGTCTGAAAATATACCAGTCCCATATACTGGCTTGCTGATCAACCAGTTCACGCATCGAAAGAGTATTTGCAATCAGAATTACGCCGAGAATAGAGAGGCCGTAAGCAACTTCGTATGATATCATCTGCGCTGAAGAGCGAATACTTCCAAAGAGGGAATATTTTGAAGCTGATGACCAGCCGCCCAACACAATGCCATACACACCCAATGATGTTATAGCAAAGACCCATAAGACACCAATATTGAGATCAGAAATAACACCGGTAATATGATACCCAAACATATCAAAATCAGCCGCAAACGGGACAACAGCAAAACTCAGAAGGGCTGGTACAAAGGAAATAATCGGCGCCAAAGCATATGTCATCCGTTCGACATTATTTGGGACAATATCTTCTTTAAAAATCAGTTTTAATCCATCGGCTATGGGTTGAAGCAGTCCGTAAGGACCAGCATAAGTCGGACCCATCCGGTGCTGAAGATGTCCCAGGACTTTTCTCTCCAGATAGGTAGAATAGGCACAACCGGTCAGTACAGCTACAACCACAACTAGAACTTTTATTGATGAAATGATAATTGCTTCCAGCATATTATTCATCCACCTTCGATATCTTAACCCGGTCAATCCGTTTTTTACGCATTAATAAAGAATTAACCGGTGTTGTTGAAAAATTTCTTGGAATAAAAGCCACATCATTATCCAAATAATCAGAAATTTTAATCGGTACGATAATTTTCCCTACTTGTGATTCCACCCTAACCGATGCTCTATCCTCAATTCCAAGTTTCCCGGCTAATTCAGGAGATATTTCCACATAAGCCTCAGAGCTGAAATTAATTAATGAATTTGATTTTTGCGTCAGATAGCCGCTATGATGGGGGTCATCTCCTATATACAATGGAACCGGGTAATCACCTTCTACATCTTCCGGCTCGTATCTCACTTCAAAAAATTCATCAGGCAAAAGGCTGTCTTCTTTTAAAGACAATAACTGCTCCATTTCACTTTGAAACTGCTCTTCGGATTCAAACAATTTGGCATTCATTTTTTCAGCCAGACATTTTACAATTTCAAATGGCGATTTAGACTGGTGCAATACTTTTATGGCAGCAGGAACAGACTGCAATAATCCTTCCTGATTAATATACGATCCCGGATACTCCGCCCAGCTTGACATCGGTAAAACCACATCGGCAATTTCAGTCGTTTCAGTTTCGAACATGTCACAAGCAACTAAGAAATCAAGCCTCTCCAATCCTTCAGCAACAAACTGTCGATCAGGATACATCAGAACCGGATTCATACCCATTATAAAACAGGCATTAATTTCTTCTTTGCGCATCAAAGCCAGCATACTGTCAGTATTATTAGGCTC
>JBDRQG010000014.1:0-2812 GCA_043826475.1 bacterium | reverse complement strand
ATTCCAAAAATCATCGTATGCCTCTATTTGTAATTTCTGCACCTGCGCACTATAATCAACCGGGAACGCTAATTTCTGCCATGCATATTTATCACGAACCAAAACAATAACAACAGCCCAGGTCCAGCCGGTAACCAACATGCCGTGATGCACCTGGAGTGCGTGTCGATAAGGCAATTTATTATTCCAACTTTCAACCTCTTCCGGATTCGTCGTCTTGATTTCTAACACTCCCGGAGTTTTGTGATTCGGATCGCTAATAATACCGTCAAGATTCACGCCGATATAATCAATTTCTTTATGGATTCGGATATTGAAATCACGTTCCACCCGGAAGCCAGTCTGCGCTTCATACCATTGCGGCATAAATAACTCAGCATCATTCCCGGATTGCATAATATCATTCACAGGAATATCAATTGGTTCCGCAGCTATTTTCGACAGATATACATCAACCGGAGACATATACTCATTCAATCCAAACACCGCCGCCGATTCAGAACCGCCGATAAATGATTGACGATGCCTCAGCCATTCGGATTTTGGCATATCTATTGTTGATATTGTTTTCATAATCCATAACTCCGTAAATGTTTTTTATGTTTACTTTTAGATGTATATGTCCAGCCCTTTGATATATATTTATTTAATTCATTTTGTGGAACACGCCTTGTGATAAATTCGACCTCTCCGTCTTTATTAATCCACTTTTTAATAATAGTAATAAGTTTCATAATCCATAACTCCTTAATATTTCATTGATTTCCGTCTTTGTTTTAATAATTAAATGTTTTGATTTACTCCTGTTAATACATTCAGATATGTTGTGTTTTGCATTCAATAGCCGATATTTACGCCCTTTAGTCCCCGCCGTGTGATATTTTTTTACGTATAAATTTTCAATGTCCGATTTGTGGAATATTGTTTCTCCGAGAACTAATTTGTCATAAATGAAATACAGTAAATTTTCCTCTAATTCAGGCAATTCCCGCTTTTTCGGTTTGGCGCACGTAGAGGCTTCAGGAGCGACTTTCGGAATTTGGCTTGTCATAGGACAGGTTTTTCCTTTCAATTGATTGTGATTCAAAGGTCTATTTAATTTATATTGATAGTTATGATTTATTTGTTCACCGGAGAGAGCGGATTTTCCTATCTCTGAAATGTGGGGATTATTAGATTTTTTATTGAATGGATTGAACCCGAACCGATATGCATAAAATCGACATACCTGATTATCGCATTTGTTGACAGCACACCAGTTAAAGCCCTGACACTCATAACAATGTTTTCGGATTACCTTTGCAAGCGGTTCGGGATGTAATCCTAATTCTAAAACTTGCTGACGGTGATCGTCTTTGTTCATTATGCATACCACTTTTCTATTTTTTCAAACAAGTTGGTTACTTCTTTGTCGTTTATATATTCTAACAACAAATCGTCTGCTTTAATATGATTATCCGAAAATTTAGAACACCACTTTTGACTGTCAACAATTCCCTGCAATTTCTTTTTTAAATATTCAATAGATTCTTCTTTTAGGGCTTTGTAATTATTATAGCAATCGTGATACATTCCCCGTACGGTTTGACATTCGATTTCTTTGTATCTGAGTTTGAGTTTAAGCATTTCATTTTCCTCTTGAAGTTCCTGATTATATTTTACAATCGTTCCCAATGTTTTCTCATGGAATGCCGACTGCGGCGGAATCTCAACATCATTATTTACGGGTTCGATTTCTATAATTTTATCTTCCATTTCTTTCCTCACTTTGTGATTAAACATTCTTACAGTATCAGCGTACATTTTAGGATGTTTCTTTGCAAACTTCTTTTCACTGAAAGTATTATACCGCAGTTCCAATGCAAAGCCAAACAGTCTAATGCCTAAATTCCTATTTATGTCATTGTCTAACCGGTAATTTGTTAAATGAAATACCCAATGCCGTATATTTTTGATTTGACAGCGTTTATAATACGCCAACTTCAGTGTGTGTTTTTTATCGTATAAACAGTACGCCATCACCTTTCCCTCCTATATATCCCCACCATCCAATCATGTCCATACTCACCAACATCATATTCGCCAGCAGGTTTCCCGGTTTTAAATTCATACTCAGGATGTTCTTGAGATAATGTTTCTATCTGCATTTCAGCAATAGTCATACTCGATTTGTTTTCAATATGCTCCCATTTATCTTCCATTTTTCAACTCTCTTTTTAGGGTTATTGTTATCACGCCGACCACCATGTGGATTTCTTAATGTGCCAAGCGGCAGCCCGGCATGGTGATTGTTAAATACTGTTGATATGCTGACACCGTATTCTTCCGCAAGTTCTTTAATAGATTTGCCATATATTTTCTGAAATTTTGTTCTACCTTTTACGTGTCTTCGTTGTCTCGGATAATTATTAACTTTTCCCATACTATCCTCACCGTACTTGAGCCAACAAGGAAAACATAGTTTATTTTTATACGTTCCGTCGTGTCCGCATTTCGTACAAAAGACACTCATTTCTCGCCCCTCCATAAAATTTGTACCGTGCCCCTGCCCTGACACGTTGCGCAAATATGAGGTAATTGTTTTAAATATTTGATGTTAGGCTGTATTAATGAAGGCGCAAATCTTACAACTCTTATACTGCCCATGCCTTCACACACCGGGCATTTATGCTCAATCGTTTTCAAGCCCGAGAACCAGTTCATCTTAATGCCTCCAATTAATCATTAAATCCATAGTCATCCCAATTTTCCTCACGTTCTCTTTCTCTTTGCTGATTTCTCATTCTTCTACGTTCTTCCTTTTCACAATCTG
>JBDRQG010000013.1:0-4369 GCA_043826475.1 bacterium | reverse complement strand
TTGATGAAGACCTGATGGCTATCTGGCAGTATGGTTCCTACTATGCTGATACTAGTCAAACAACAGTGTATCCTTGTGCTCCTCTTCGGAATAGCTCCCGTTTTGGTGGTATGGACTTCCTGACCATGTATAAGTGGGATGGTACTTCCAATACTATTGTTGAGGGTGATATTGATGGCCGTCCGTTCCATAATGCTTATACTATTGATAACGCAACCTTTGTTTATGGCAATGACAATGGCTTTATTGTCAACGAACTCTGCTCGTTGATGGTTGAAAACACAGGTTTCTCAACCTACAGTTCAACAGTTGCGGAATCAACTTATACCGATCTTCACATGGGCATGACCTTTGTTAATGACCTTGATCTGGCTGCTGGTGAAACTCTGGTAGTCTGGGTAGAATTGTTTACTACTCCGGTTTCAACAGATAACACTAGTGCTAAAGCCAAATCAATCATAAACAAAAGCCGAGCCAACTTCTGTGAAGATTTCCTGCCTGGTATTACAGGTTTGGTAACCGATCCTAATGTTTGTGGTTGCTGTGTGCTGCGTGGTGACGCTAAACACAACGGTGGAGTCCTGGTTGACGATCTCGTCTTCCTGGTAAACTTCATTTTCAAAGGTAGTAATATACCACCACCATGTCTTGAAGAAGGTGATGCTAAGGCTAATGGCGGAATCCTGGTTGATGATCTTGTCTTCCTGGTAAACTACATTTTCAAAGGTAGTATGATACCGCCACCTCCATGTTAA
Source organism: bacterium (assembly GCA_043826475.1). Lineage (GTDB taxonomy): Bacteria > Zixibacteria > MSB-5A5 > GN15 > FEB-12 > DAOWMZ01. The sequence continues at coordinate 3,614 of JBDRQG010000013.1, read as the reverse complement.
TCACCAGAGATGTTTGATTTAGGATTATAATAATCCTTGATATTTCAGGCCGGTCCTTACTGAAGGAACGGCCTTTTTTGTCTTTGAAAAAATGGAACACATTAGTATATTGAATTGTTCAAATCTCTGATGTGGTTAATTTGGTAAAGCAATCATAAGGTATGTTACTTCCACACCAGGGTATAAGACAATTGCTGTACTAACATTATTTTGACACAAAATTAGAAGTTTGGTGCTTGTCACAGACTTAATTTTATAAATCTTTTTTCATGTTATGTTTTTTTGAAATATGACGTTAAAGTATATATATTTCTAATATTAAGACTCATAAGGAGTTGCTAATGAGGAGTCAAGGGTTGAAATCGATTTTACATCTGGTAATAGCGCTGGCCTTAGCCGCTTTTATTACTACAAGTAGTTTTGCAGTTGTGAGTACAAATGGCACTACTCCTGTTAAAACTGTAATTAAAGGGCATTTGACTGTCCTTTTTGATGATAATATTCAACTTGATGATGCTGTAAAAAGCTTTGGACAGATCTCAGTGAATGCACCAAGTCTTGATCCCTTATTTGCTAAATTTCAGGTAAATGACATTAAGAAGATTTTTCCCTGGAGGAAAGAAGCTCCCAAAGCAAACTCCGGCAAACAGGATTTATCCCATTTTGCCGAGATTACTTTTCCGGAAGATGTAAATATTGATGAGATTATAAATGAATTATCACAAAATCCTAATATTAAATCAGTTGAGCCTGTTTATCAAATTCCTATGATGGCTTCTCCCGATGATCCTCAATGGTACCAGCAATGGGCGATGGAGCCGGGACCTCCTGATCCGGATTTTTATGATGCCTGGGATCTTGAAACCGGCGCCGACACTATTAAATATGGTTGTGTCGATTCCGGAGTGAATTATAAACATCCGGATTTAGCCGGAAATATATGGGTCAATCCTGGTGAAGATATGGATAATGACGGGGTTGTCTACGACCCTGATGACCTTAATGGGGTTGATGATGATGGTAATGGAATTATTGATGATTTGATCGGATATGATTTCCTTTCCAGCCTTAGCTCCCCTCACCCCAGCGAAGATGCCTCAGTACGTGATACTGATCCAAATGATTTCACTGGCCACGGGACTCATGTTGCTGGTATTGCTGCGGCAATGAACAATAATGGTTTAAATGTCACTGGAGCTGCTGGCGGTTGGTATGGCGGACATCCTTCTCGAAGAGGGGTGCAGATTATGTGTCTTAGATGCGGAGGAACCGGTTCTGACGGCAATGGATATGTGAATTCAAATGACTGTGCTGCTGCAATTGATTATGCTGCTATGATGGGAGCCAACGTTATTAACGCCAGTTGGGGTGGTGCTCCTGTAAATGCTATTTCGGCGGCAAATGCTATGGCCGATGGAGTTACATTCTGTCATGCTGCAGGTAATGATAATTCTTCTTCATCTGATGAGTTGGATCAATTATCGGGTATGATCTCTGTAGCTTCGGTTGGATCTAATTCGGATGTGAAATCAGATTTTTCAAATTATGGATACTGGGTTGATGTCTCTGCACCGGGATCAAGCATACTTTCTACATACTCAACTCAATCATATACTCCTACTACAGCAACTCTATGGGGAACATCAATGGCGTCACCTATGGTTGCCGGGTTGGCTCTTCTAATAAGATCAATGATGCCCTCGCTTACGAAGAATCAGGTCGATTCATTGATATTAACAACTACTGATGATATCTATAGCGTAAATAACCCGATTTATAATCTAATGCTCGGTAGTGGCCGTATCAATGCCTTTACTGCTCTGTCGGCTTTAGCAAATGCTAAATTTACTTCTGATGTATATTCTGGAAATGTCCCGCTTACTGTTAATTTTACCGACCAATCACCAAATTCTCCTGTTGGCTGGGAATGGGATTTTGGCAATGGTGATGGATCTACCGTTCAAAATCCACAATATACTTACACCCAACCGGGTGTTTTTAGTGTTTCATTGTTAGAGGATGAAAACAACCCGCTTGGGTTAGGCGAAGAACATCTGAGAAATTATATGTGGGTTCGAGCTGATACAATGTCAATGGATTCAACTGAGTTTAGCTCCGGTGAAAGTGTTGCCATCCCGGTCTATCTGAATAATACAGCTTCAATTAGTAATATGGTTTTTGCTTTCAAACTGGATAATCATGGTGGGACAATTGATTTCGATTCTATTTCCACTGTTGGTTTGCGTACTGAATATTTTGACGAAGTTACTCAAATTGCATCGGATAGCTATGTTGAAAAATACGCCTGGCGTTTACGCAGCGACCTTGGGACAGGAAGCAATTGGCTTCAGCCGGATACCGGAGCGGTTTTCAAAATCTACCTCTCCTCAAGCATCTCTGCCCCTGCAGGCCAATTGGTTACTATTGATACTGCAACTGTAAGCGGCAACAAGTCCTCAATAACAACCCGCTGGGGAACCTATTGGCCGATTTTCCATGCAGGTAAAGTTAAAATTTCACCCTGCCAGCATGGCGATGCCAATTGTAATGGGAGCATTCTGGTGGATGATCTGACATTACTGGTAAATTATCTGTTTAAAAGCGGCCCTGCTCCGAGTTGCTAAATTCGGGTGAATCAAGTATTTTTAAAACGGCGTAATTTATACGCCGTTTTTTTTAATCAAATTTGAGATATATACGTTTTTATATTGACGGAAGAGTGAATTATTGGTATCATCTTACGGGAATAAATGTGTATAAAAATGTGATATGCATTAACTATAGATAAAATAAAGTTGGGAGGTGAGACTCTAATAACTTGCTAATGTTTTTTAATTGAAAAGGTTTATTATAAAAAACATGGATTTAATTCTATATTCCGGGAAAGAATCCTGGATGTTAAGTGAATTTTCAGGAGATATGAGATGAAAAAATTTCTTTTATTGATGATGGTGATTTCGTTATTGTTGCTGGGAGTAAGCTCTGTTTATTCAGATAATTCTATTACTCTTGAAGATATTTCACCCGCCCAGATTCATGGTGCAGATACACTCGAATCAGGCACAACTTATACTTTGACTCTTCGTCTTTCCTATACCGATGGTACATCCGCATTAGGTGGTATGACTAATGGTTTCAAAGTTTTTGTAGATAACAATGGGGATTATATTCCCGATCCGGGTGGAACTTTCTTTCCTTTTGTAGGCGACACTATGAACCTTGGATGGATGGCAAATTATTTCACTACCGTTTATACTGTCGATCGTTTTGGTATTGACGGGACAGGTTCCGATACAATTGGCTTTGGAGGTCTTGAATTTGGAGTTAAGGGTCTACCTGTTGGTTTTGACGAAATAGCTTTTTATTTTGAAATTGGTAGTGACCATCCTGGTGATACCCTATGTCTTGATTCAGCATTCTATCCTCCTGGCGGAGCTTGGTTATGGGCGCCTAATGTAGGTGATAATGTATATCCAACATGGGGTGGACCATACTGCTTCTACATTTATTCTCCAACTGATATAAGACCTACCCCCGGTGATTTACCTGAAACTTTCGCTCTGAGCCAGAACTACCCCAACCCCTTTAACCCGACTACTGAAATCAAATTTGAT
>JBDRQG010000012.1:0-7709 GCA_043826475.1 bacterium | reverse complement strand
CAACCTCTGGAATCATCGATTCTTCTCAATGCAAAAGAGGTCTATCCTGATAATATCTGGGATGAAGAAGAGAATGAGGTAAATAATGTTTATGTCTTTCCCAATCCATATCGTGATGACCAGTGGTATCGTTTGAACGGGTTTGAGGGATTGGGGGAAGAAGATCGTATGAGAGACAGAGTCAGGAAGGTGACGTTTGGTAATTTGCCTCCGAGGTGTACGATTAAAATATTTTCGCTTGATGGCGATCTTATTCAAGAGATAGATCATGAGTTTGATAAGGGTAATCCCCTTTCATCTTATCATGAATGGGATTTAATAAGCCGCAATGTCCAGATAATCGTATCCGGTTTGTATTATTGGGTTGTTGAAGATGATAAAGGCAATACACGAATCGGCAAATTGACTATTCTGTTTTAATCTCCACTTAAGTTGATTAATTATTTCACTTTGAAGGGTTTACAATCCTGAACCATCGGGGTCCATCCCAGTCAGGCGAAATAGGCCCCCCTGAAGTTGCCCAGAGCCAGGCTCCGCCGGTTGGATAAAATGTAGTATCGAGACAGATCCATCCCCCATGATCTGATGATGGAATCGGTCCTATTTGAATCGTAAAGGCATGTTCATTAAATCCGGACTGGATACCTGTTCCGCCAATATTTATCCCGCCAAAACCAACCGTATCTGCATTAGTTCCGGTGACACTGAATGTATTTACAAACAAGTAATCTATCATATTAGTTGAAATGGCATCACTGAATTCACCAGTAGAAGTGCCCCAGACCGCAGAATTTTGATATGAAAAAACTCTGAAACCCATCGTAAATCCTTCAATTGAATTTCCCGTATTATTTTTGAGTCTGATATGAAATGTAATAAGAGAGTCCGTATAAATACTGGTGTCGTTATATAAACCATCAATCCAGTCCAGAGTAACCTGTTCACCCGGCGTATAATCAGTATTGGGCTGGCCGGTAATTACAGGGCCTGTTCCACCATTGTCTTCATTTTTTTTATCACAACCATAGATAAATATTGATATAGCTAATACAAAAAATCCAAAGATTATTTTAAACACTTATTTGCCTTTCCGGTTTAATTGACCTGAAGTAATATGACGATTTAAAATAACTGAAAATATACAGAGTGTCAACAATGCAAAAATGATTGATTATTATTTGCCCATAGTAGAGAAATAGATAATAACTACAGCAACAATAATAAACAGGATGAATATCGTGGTAACTAATTTTTTATTCGAATCATCTTTTTCAATACTTTTTGGAATTTCTGTTTTTTTTTCCGCTTCGGATAATTTATCAAGCCAGTTTTTCTCGATATTTTGCTCTTCTTCATTTTCAGCGGGAGCGGTAAATACTTCGATTTCCGAAAGGTCGGTATTTTCTACTTCATCAATCTGTATTGCAATAACAGTAATATTATCTGCTCCGCCTCGATCCTTGGCCAACTGTATAAGGCTGTCAACTATCAATTCCAGATCCATTCTGGCTTTATTGGCGATATTAAAAATATCCTCATCATCGGCAAAACCGCAAAGGCCATCGGAGCAGAGCATAAAGATATCTCCCGGACGCACTCTTACCAAGCGGTAATCTACTTCAACCGTATTTCGAACTCCCAAGGCTCTCGTAATTACATTTTTCCCCACCACCAATTCCGCTTCTTCCTGCGAAATATTCTGGCTGTTTTGAATTTCAGCAACCCATGAATGATCTATTGTCAAAGGGACCAGTGTCCTTTGCTCCAGCCGGTAAACGCGGCTGTCACCGACATGAGCAACAGACATCATATCTCCATGCAGGGCGATAGAGGCTATAGTCGTCCCCATACCGGAAAGATCGGTATCTGCTGCTGCTTTATGGTAAATATGACTGTTAGCTAATCTTATTGATTTTATGAGAATATTTCCAATAGGCGGGATAGTTTGATTAATTGTCAGTAACTTTTCATCTTGCAGTTCTTTCTTGAAATTCTTGAAAAGATTACTGAGGGTTGCAGAAGCAGTCATGGAAGCCACTTCGCCGGCTTGATGCCCCCCCATTCCGTCGCAGACAGCAAAGACATTATTGTCATGATCCATATGAAGAAAATCTTCATTACCCGGCCGTACGAGGCCAACATCGGTTTTTCCTATTACCCTGTATTTTAATGGCACTTTAATTCCTTTTGTGCATAGCAGTAATCAATCATATATTCAACAAATATCATTTTACTTTAAATATCAAGTATAATTGAAAAAGTGGAAAAACAAAACAACAAAAAACCCCGATAAAAATTCGGGGTTTTTATCTATTTCATTTAAAAAAAGCTTATTTAGCCAATATCATCTTTTTAGTCTGCGATCCGTAATCGGTAACGAGACGATAGAGATAAATACCACTGGCATTATTAGATGCATCATAATCAAAATTATGTCCACCAGCCGAGAGGGATCCAAGATCAAAATTGTCTACTTCTCTACCCAGAATATCATAAATTAACAACCTAACCGATGTCTTTACCGTAAGGTCAAAAGCGATGTTAGTCGCCGGATTAAAGGGGTTAGGATAGTTTTGTCTCAGAGTAAATTGATCCGGGAGTAAATCGCTCGGGTCGTCACCAATATCGGTCACGGTAACCGACATATTGACGCTTCCGCTTACTGTAACCGACGGATCAAGCATTGAAAAGACTTCATAGCTAAGCGTATCTGGTTCATTTCCAGGCCATATTGGCACTACTACATCAAAGAAGACATAAGCGATAGAATCAGGGTCGTTATACACAAAGGCTGTTCTTACAGAATCAGTACCTTCAAAAACCAAAGTATCCAGAGGTATAACCGTCCATCCTTTGGTTGAGACGACATTAACACCGTAAAAATCAATTCCATTACCCGTGTTTTGAACACCAATCAAGAAGCGGATAGTATCACAACCGCCGGCATCGCAGGCAGGAGCGGTAGTATTATTAGGTGCATCTACCAGATCAATTCCAACAACACCCGTATTAACGGAAATATTGGCAGTACTGGTATCACGGTCTTGATTCCAAATATTAACACCACTATCAAGAACGGCGGGTAAATTCATTATTCTAAATGATATAGCATTACCATGGGAAGCTCCTTCATCAATACCGGGAGTGGTACCATCATCTCCATATACAGCCATATAGCCATAAATACCGACAGAATCAGGAACAAATTTGTTATCTACACCAACGGTATAAGTGCCACAGTGGACATCATCGGGATCGTAAGCATCAACGATTGTCCCTACCGGGGCAAAATCGCCGTTGTAATATACAAATCCCTTAAAGAAATGAGCTTCACTGGTTGGGATAACATCAGCCTGAATACAAGTCGATAACCAAATCAACAAAACTCCGATTATCAGTAATTTACTTACGGATATTTTCACCATGTCACCACCTAATTTATCCGGTCGATTTTTTAAAATCGACCGGATGATATAATCAGTATTATATTTCAAACTAAACCTTATTTCAGTAAGGTCATTTTCCTGGTTTCAGTATATTCATCGGCAGTTAAGCGGTAAAAATAAATGCCTGATGAAACATTCTGCCCACTACTATTGGTTCCATCCCATACTATGGAATTTTCACCGGCTCCGGCAAAACCGTCAAACGGGGTAGTGACTAATTCACCAAGGATATTATAAACCTCGATCTTAGCCTGGCCAGCCGTTGGCAGTGAGAATTCAATTGTAGTAGTCGGGTTGAACGGATTCGGATAGTTCTGGGACAGAGAGTATTCGGTCGGAAGAACATCCGAGTGGTCACCAGCCGTAAGATTGCTGATTTCAACCCGGGCACCATTGCCATCTTCAAAAGTGAAAGTCTCTTTGGTTTCCACACCATCAACAGTGAGATAGAAGGATTCACCTGTCTTTACGCCTTCAACAACTTCACTGGAAATATCGTCAGCATAAACCGGCATAAATCCGAATAATCCGTTCTCTATCATGGTCAGGGTACCTGCTTTTACACCACTCTTAGTGTAAGCAGAAACAACAGCTCCTGATTTTACTACTTCACCATCAAGGGTCAACTTCTGAGAATAGAGGTTAATCCAGTTAGTTGTAGGTGTAATATCAGTTGCAACTTTAGCTGCAAAGCTATTGTCAAGACCGCGCGGATTCTGAGGAGCAATGGCTGGGCCGGCAGCAGGATATATAAGATCATCATTAGCTCCAACTTTGACCCAGTAGCCTTTACATGGCTCAAGATTAGTCAGAGAACTATTGATGTCATCAGGTATATAAATGCCAGCTTCACCGGTTGCAACAAGCAGATTCCCATCAAGAGATGAGAATCCAGCTTCGATACCCATACCGAAATCAGGGAGGTAAGAGACGAGGTTCCAGCCATGATACACTTCGATAGGTGTGCTTGCTGAAACAGGAGCGCCGCTGATCTCGAGCGTTATATCACAACTGACTTTTATCCAATACCCGCTGAGGTGATCAACCTGCCAAAGAGTAGAGAAGACCGGCAAATTAGGATCATAAGTTAGAGCACCCTGTTCAAAACCAAGAACCAGTTCCAGGCATCCATCTATTGATGTCAGAGCATCAAGGATATAGTCGGATTCATGATCAACGCGCCAGCTTACAAGGTTCCAGCCTTCATGGAGATCACAATAAACAGTAACATCACCGGCTTCAAGACAGACTTGGTAAGAGTCGCCATTTTCAGTCCAAATGGTTTCACCATAGGCCTGGACTTCCATACCGTTAACAAAGAATCTAATATTGTTACCAGGTTCGGCCCCTTCGTCTTCAGGGGAAAATTCATCGTCACGATAGACGGGCATAAAGCCATAGCTGCCTGCGTCGGTTACATAGTAAGAACCGCAATGAACTCCATCAGGATCATAAGCATCTACTACTGAACCGACCGGAAGCGGCTGATCAAAGTAAGTATTATTATCACAATAGAAATTGACCCACTCTGGAGTAGGAGTAACTTCATCGATCGGAGTCAGAACAATCATAATACCGATATCACCATAGTTGATATTTTCAACCAGACCAGGGTAATACCCGGGGTGATAGGCCCAGAGATCAAACGGAGTCGTATAGAAATCTGAGAATGAAAAAGCTCCTGAGCCGTTGGTTGTAGTCATATCTTCGGCAGGTCCTATCGGGAAATCACCGTATAATTCTACGGTTGCACCCGGAATCGGAATCCCGGCAGTATCGACAACATAACCACAGACATAGTTCTGGGAAGAATCAACTAAAATACCACCACCTATTTCAGTCGGCCAGACATAATCTGTATCTGACCCGCAAAGCATTGAGAATCCTGAGTTGAAGATTTCTGACCAGGGTTCTACCTGAATTGGCAGGAATGATCCTGGGGGAGTTTCCGGGGCAACTGAAAAATACAGATTGGCAAAATGCCAGTAACCCGGAGCTACCAGGGCTGTATCATCCATTGCATTTAAATAGACTCTTTTACCAAACTGATAAATAGTATCAAATCTCGGAACAAAATATTCGACTGCAGAACCATCCCAGCTTACTGAGTCAAGGAAGAGGTAGTCGGATTCCCAGTTAATAAGGGCATAAATACCCCAAAGATTACATGAATTGGTAAAGTTAACAGGAACTACTACCTGCGATCCCGGAACAGCCGGCATGGTACCGACTAAGATGCTGTCTGAAGGTACTTCAGGAGTAGTAGTATCAATCACCTGAACGGTAATTGAGACAAACTGATGGTTAGGAAGACAGACATTCGGTGATCCGACTACTTCGAGAAGAACATCGTAATATCCTTCAGGATAACCGGTCATATCATAATTAACATTAAACTGTCCCGGAGTACATGGCTCGACTACATTAAAACTAAACCAGTCGGGTAATGTTGAATCAACGGCATTATCAACAGTGAAGCAAAAAGCGCCATCAGGTGAAGTTACATCAACCGATATGCCGCCAGTAGGGGATGAGACACCAATTGTATCTTCGAAGTAAAAGCTGGTATCGGAGAGGACCATATGACCGCAGGGGAAGCAGTCTTCAACTGTTATAGTAACTGTCGAATAGACTGTGTCTATGCCATTTTCAGTTGCATATACCATTACTTCATAAATACCAGCCTGAGTAGTATCAGGGTAGAAATGGAGGGTTAAAATTGTATCAGCATAGATTGAATCTATCATATTATCGGGAAGAGGATATACCGCCCCAACTACAAAATCATCACCATCAGGATCAGTACCGATAAATGTTAATTCAAGAGTCATACATTCATCGATTGTAGTATCATTAGGGTCAGCAATAAAGTATGGTAAGCGGTTTGTATTTGTAACATCAATTTGTACTATCTCAGAATCTGAAAGGTCGCCATCATAAGCTTTGAAAGTTACATAATAAGTACCTTCCTGTTCATATGTCGGCCACCAAACAAACAGACCATGACCATTCAAGCTATCTTCAAATGTAGCGCCTTCCGGTAAGTTTAGAGCTGATAGTGAAGGTGTTGTACCATTTGGATCTGAAGATGTGATTACGAATATCAAATCTCCACCTTCGGCAACAGTCTGAGGTCCGATTGGATCGAGTACCGGTGGATCATTTTCCGGAGGAACAACGCTCAACATAACGGTACGAACATAATTAGCTTTAGTCGGAGGTGCATCAGAAAATGTTACACTACCGTAGTATGTACCAGCTGAAAGACCAGAAATATTAACCATTACGATTGTGCTATCAGGAGTTGTGCCAACTGGAGAATCAATTGAGAACCAATCTGTTGACTCAAATACTGAATATCCTATTGAAGCACCACCTTCTTCGGTTACTTCAAAACCAAGCGGATCTGGATTTGCGCCGCCTTCAAGAGCTGAGAATTTCAATGTGTCGGGAGCAATAACCAGAACTGTCGGGCGTGGTGTCACTGTAAATTCAAAATAAGCATAAGGTGAGTTTCCGGCACCGGCTGAAGATACTAATACAGAGTCAAGATAAACACCTGCAGTCAATCCAGATGCACTGACTGCAACCCTTGAACTGTCAGGAGTTGTGCTCGATGTATTAGTAATTGCCAGCCAGATGGGAATCGAAGCAACATCAATTGTGTAAGCAATATTATCACCACTAAATTCAGAAATTACCAGGTACTGTGCTTCAGTCTCAGTATTTTCTTCTTCAGCAGTGAAATATAGAGTATCCGGAGTTACAACTAATTCACGATCATATGGTGTAACAGTTAAATTTATTACAACATATTGAGGTGAGTTATCGGCTCCGGTTGAAGTAATAACTAAAGTATCTTTGAATGATCCATCAGTCAAACCGGTGATATCAACAGAAACGGTTATGTCCTGTGGAGTTGTACCGGTATTGGGAGTAGAGGAAATCCAGTCTGATCCTGTAAATTCGGTAATATCAAAACCGAGAGGATCATTATCTGAAGCGATATTGAATAGCTGATTGGTAGGATTGTCTCCTCCTTCGACAGCAGTGAAATTCAATTCGGTTTCAGAAACCACCAGATTTGATGGCGCCGGGGTAACAGTAAGATTTATTACAACATATTGAGGTGAGTTATCAGCCCCGGTTGAAGTAATAACTAATGTATCTTTGAATGTTCCATCAGCCAAACCGGTAATATCAACAGAAACTGTTATGTCCTGTGGTGTTGTTCCAGTATTTGGAGTAGATAACAACCAGTCT
>JBDRQG010000011.1:0-4708 GCA_043826475.1 bacterium | reverse complement strand
TTCAACAAAGGCGCCGTAATCTGTTATCGAAACGACACGACCCTTTACTTTTCTGCCCAGCGGGTATTTCTGCTCGATATTTTCCCATGGATAAGGAGTCATTTGTTTCAGGCCGAGTGAAATACGAGAGGTCTTCTCATCGAAATCAAGAATCTTGACATCAATTTTTTCACCCAGATTGACCAGTTCGCTGGGGTGGCGAATTCTTCCCCATGACATATCGGTAATATGCAGGAGACCATCGACACCACCGAGATCAATAAAGACACCAAAATCAGTGACATTCTTGACCACACCCTGGCGCACCTGTCCAACGCTGATTTCGTTCAGCAGCGAAGTCCGCATAACATCGCGTTCTTCTTCAAGAACAACCCGTCGCGAAATAACAATATTGCGGCGGCTTTTGTTGATCTTGATAATTTTAACATCCATCTCCTTGTTGATCAGAGCATCAAAATCAGGAACTTGCCGTAACGCTACCTGTGATCCAGGCAGGAAGGCATCAACGCCCATCACATCAACAACCAGACCGCCTTTAATGCGTCGGCTGACAATACCTGTGACCGTTTCACCGCTATCATGTGATTCGCGGATCTTTTCCCAAACGCGCATGAAATCAGCTTTCTGTTTGGACAGAATAAGCTGGCCGTTGGAATCTTCAATCTGTTCCAGGTAAACTTCTATCTCATCTCCCATTTTAATATTAATGGGCTGAGAGAATTCACTCATCGGGATAATACCTTCGGATTTAAATCCGACATCGACAATTACATCATCGCGAGTAACGCCGATCACGGTTCCCTGAACAACTTCACCTTCTTTGATATCTTTGATAGTGGCATCATACATGTCAACCATCGCCTGATATTCATCGGCCCCATATACGACTCCCGCGACATCGGTAATCTGTAATGCGTCGATCTGCGATTCAGTTGTTTGTGCAGCAGCGGGCATCGTTGCCCGTATTTTTGCTTTTTCGGCCACTCTCTGATGGCGGCCAGTCTGGACTCGCTCCTGTTTCTCCTTTGTAACCTCTATTTTTTCAATAGTAGTGTCAACATCCAACGCGGTAATTTTAGTTTTTACCGTTTTGGTTTTTTTTGCGGATGTTGCTTTACGTTTGGAGAATTTGAAACTTGGTTTAGTGTTAGTTTTGTTGGCTTGAGCCATGTTAATATTGTAGAACCTCCTTACAAACTATCCGTCAGCTTTGGATTTTCCCGAGGGAAGACCGACAGATACTCTGCCCTTATTGGCATTTTTATGCCTCAGGCAGATTCCCTATATAACAAAATATGGGAAAAGATCAAGGTCTTTCTTATCGGTTTTGTCGGTTTTATTATATTTTTACTTAGGGCTGAAATTATCGCGGAGTTCTCTTATTTGATCCAAAACAGCATTAGATATGGCAAGGTAATCCTCTTTACTCTTCCCGAATGACATTACCCAATTGGCGGACAAGGGCTTACCGAAAACAATCCGCACCCTGTTTTTACGAAAAATACAGGATTTTAGTCGATTAGTGTTTTTTATATAAGCGGGTACTATGGGGCACTCGGCTTGACGGGCAATCAACCCCAGTCCTGCTTTTGGCTCCAGGAACTGATCGGTTTTGGATCGTGTTCCTTCCGGGAACATGGTTAAGCCTGATCCCTGTTTTATAACCTCTATAGCCATTTTGAGTGCCTGGCGATCAACCGCGCCACGTTTAACCGGCAAAGCGTTTACTCTTCTGAGAATAAATCCGAAGATTCGGTTTTTAAAAAGTTCATATTTAGCAAAAAAGTAAATGGGACGGGACAGACAACTACCTACAAAGGGAGGATCATAATATGAAATATGATTAGGCGCTAAAATAAATCCGCCGGTTTTGGGTACATTCTCCCGGCCATATATCTTCAATCCGCCTATTATTTCTGCCATTGAGCGGGACAAAAACCAGCCTATTAGATATAAAATTTTCATATGATTAAAACTTATCAATTGCCAGACTAATTATTTTTTCAACCTGGTCTTCGATTGTAAGATGGCTGGTATCGATCACTATCGCATCCGGGGCAATGGTAAGAGGAGAATGCTGCCGGTTGGAATCATAGTCGTCACGTCTTTTTATATCTTCTTTTAATTCCTGCAGAGTGGTTGTTACTCCCATCTTAGCCAGATCGATTAAACGTCTCTGCGCCCGCTGTTCGATAGTGGCTTTAAGATAGATTTTCAGATGAGCATTGGTAAATACAACGGTGGTGGTATCACGCCCCTCGGCGACGATGGATCCTTTCTGGCCTAATTCTTTCTGTTTTTCAACCATCGCTTTCCGAATTTTCTTATGCGCCGATACTTCTGATACCTGTCGGGTAACTTCCGGGGTTCGAATTTCAATAGTGACATCTTCATCACCCAAAAAAACATGCTGAATATTTTCTTTGTTCTCGAATCTTATAGACAGTTTCCCCATCACTTCGGCTAAACCACGTTCATCAGATGGAGATATATTGTTCTTGAGGGCATAATAAGTCAAAGCGCGATACATAGCGCCAGTATCCAGATAAGTATAACCAAGGCGGTCGGCTACTAATTTGGCCGTCGTTGATTTGCCCGATCCGGCCGGGCCGTCAATGGCAATTATTTTTCCCTTAAGCTTCGTTAGATTGTATTTAATATTCATGATAAACTGATTTTAAGAGAAATTAGCTAAAAAGGCAAATTATTATTTGATTGGACATAAAAAAGGGGGGATAATCCCCCCTGTCAGGAATATTTTTATAAATTAAAATGGTTGAATAATCACATTATCAAGATTATCCCCTAATTCTATATCAATCTTCGTTTCAATAGTATCAAACCCATTAGTTGTAAATATCCCATCCTCCTCGGTAAATTCAAATGAGTCCAATCTAAGGAGATAAGCGCTGTAATCTTTACCGGCAATGCGAAGCCCGACATTTTGAGGGACGCGCAGTTCCAGGTCGGAATTGTCGCCGAAAATTTTAATTTTGACCAATGGAATCATTTCACCCAGGCGGAGATATATCCGGGCATTATCAGCCTCAAGATTTAACTGTTCCAGCGGAGTCGATTTCATATTCAGGTGCAGATTGGACTCATGGCCGGTACAACTAAGATCAAGAGGAATATCTTTGGAAAACCTGAGCGTCCAGTCCTGAGTGGCGCCGGTATTGATTTTGATCGCTCCTCCAAGATAACTCTCTTTCCGGCTTTTAAGTTCAACAACCGCCTTGTCATCGATAAAGTCGGAATAGATTTTTGGCTTGCGGGTAAATTTATCAAAACGTCCATCGATTATCTCCGGCCCGGAATCTCTAATAGTGAGATTAGTGGCGTCAAGATCAAGATAGGCTTCGATTTTTTTTACCAAAGGTTTGTTATCTACTTGAAAAGTTGTTTCGGAAAAAAAGCTTGTGTCCTGTCCACCAAAACTTCCGGTAAGAGCAATGAGAAAACCAACCGCAACCAATCCGATTGTAGATAAATATGAAATAAATTTAAGTTTTGAATTTGCAAAGATCTTCTCAATACCAATTGCAATCAATACTACCGGGAACCAAATCAGCAGATCAGCCCAATAATTGGAGTTGAGTACACCTGCATTCTGCAATAGGAGAAGAACTCCAATCATTATAAAAACCATTCCCCATCTAAACCGTGCAGGAGTCATAAGGTATTACCTCCGTTTTGTCCATTATTATGCTCGTGGGCAGGCTCAAAACCATTTTTTATTTCAGGATCTTTATGCTTATGGAAAACTAAGAAGAGGCCGCCGATAATCAAAGCTGCCGCCCAGAATAGCCCAGAATCCAACCAGTAAAAATTAATCTTCAATAACATAATAATACCAATAATGATCAGAATAATACCCGGCAGATATTTATACCATGAGGAAGATGGATAGGTAGTTAGTTCAGGTTTGTTTTTCTCTGCATTTATAGATTCAGATTCATAGGGTTTAACGGGGATAATAATCCAGGCTATCAGATAAGCCAAAGCACCAATACCATGAGCGAAAAATAACAGGACCGTAACAAGGCGGACAATTGTCGGGTCTATATCAAAATAGTTGCCCACTCCGCCACAGACACCGCCGATTATTTTCTCAACTCTTGATCTATACAGTCGTTTTCCCATAATATCTCCAATCTTCTATAATACATTAAACTGCTAATTATATACGACAGATCAATTAAAAAGTTGTTTCATTAAAATAAGTAATATGGTGAGAATTACACCAGGCTTGCCTTAATAATCAATAATATCAAGCCTTTTCAGGTAATTACGGGCATCAACCGGATAGCGGGACCGGCTGTCTTTGGCATATTCTTTAAGAAATTCAACCGCCGAGTTATACTCCTCTTCGTCCCTCTCTTTGGCTATAACCGCCAGATCGTAATAGCTGCTCAAAAGTTGTTTTTCAACAATCCCAATATTATTCATTTTTTGTAATGATGATTTGATTTTAAGTTTCCTGTCATCATTTTTCATCTCGTTCCAGATTACCAGTAAAGAATCCTTTCGGTGAACATGTTCTGCAAGCAGCCGGGTGGAATCTAATGCGACCTTATCAATCCCCTCCATATCAGGCGAGATGCTGTTGAATTCTAAAGCTTGAATATCTTCATCAGCAGCGCTTTGTTGAATATCAAGTTTAGGTACAAGAGATTTTTTACTAACGGTGTCCGATCCATTCTCTTCT
>JBDRQG010000010.1:0-8976 GCA_043826475.1 bacterium | reverse complement strand
CCGCTAAAGAGGAATATTATATGATTAATCGATCAGGGAAATTTTTTCTGACATTGTTAATACTTTTTTGTCTTACTTCGACATCTTTTTCCCAATTCACGGACAATAAACCTATCCCCAATCAGATAAAAAACGGAGGAGTGGGGCTTAAAGTCGGGGTAATCAATACTGGGAAATTAACGGTCGCTCAACGTGAGCTTGATCCGCAGGCATCGATAAGTTTTGGTATCTTTTTTGAATTCAAACTTGCCTCAAGGGTTGTGATTTCACCCGCTTTTGATCTGTATAATATACATATATACAGTCTGAATAATTATATGGCCGATTTAAATGTTCTGATAAAGCCGATACTTTATAGCCATCATTCCAGCTTTGCCGTAAAACCGAGTGTTGGTGTTGGAGTCGGTCGTTTAGCCTCGTGGGATATAGCCGAGATGACTTCGGCTACAACTTATTTGTCAGCAAAAGCCAATATTGAATTAGCCTTTTTCTCAATGAAAAAACATGCCTGGCTTTTGGAAATCGGCTATTCTGCCTATCCTACTGGTGGCAACAGCAAAGTCGATGCTAAAATTAACCCTTCATTGACTGTTCGAATTGGGGTGATGTATTAGAGTATTTGAAATATTTTTGGGTACCACACAGCTGGTTGTGTGATTCTCAGGTTGTATTTTCCTATAGTGCCTTGTGGCAGAACCGATGAAGGGATAATGGTTCTGCCCTACGTTACTGGTACCCCTCAGCTTACTGAGGGAATAATAATTTTATATTTATTTTGAAATTGACCATATATTAATAATCGTATAATAATTCAGTGATGCAGATACACACAGCAAGCTGTGTGGTACCCGGTTCTTGATAAAAACAATGATTATCTGGGAAGTATAGTAGGATACAAACCAGCTGACAATTTTCTGAACTCACTCTATTATGTTATGAGTATTACCAGTAACTAACGTATTGGTCTTTTCTTAATCCCCCCCAAAAATCTCTTGGCAAAGCTGACGATTGTCATTATCGTATAAGGCTGTGAGTAGTGTGGGTGGCCCACAGCTTGCTGTGGGTTGTTCTATTATAATGATTCTTTATAACCCCATAGCAAGCTATGGGCTACCCAGTTTAACTTACAAGAAAATACTGGGGCAGTAGCTCAGTTGGGAGAGCGCAACGTTCGCAACGTTGAGGCCGTCGGTTCGATCCCGATCTGCTCCATAAAAATATGTGCCACAGGATTTGTGCTAGATGGGGAGTTAGCGGTGCCCTGTTACCCGGAATCCGCTCTACCGGGATCGAATTCCCACCTGCGGGTTTAGCTGCCGGATTATTTCGACAGATAAGCGGTGTTGATGATCGGGTCCTGTACAACAGAAGACTATGAACCCCGTCAGGACCGGAAGGGAGCAGCGGTAAATAGACCCTTGTGTGTGTTGCAGGGTCACCCGGCCTGAGCTGGCTGTTTGAAGAGTCTTTCGGGAGCGGTTCAAAGGTGGGTGCACATAAATTTTAGCCCCTCGATAAAAAGAGGGGCTTTTTAGTGTAAGTCAATGATATACAAAGGTATATCAGCGTAGGTCAGGAGGCCTGTCCTCCTGACATAAACCTCCTTTCTAAGTGATAACTTTGTAAACCCACGTAGAGAGTGGCCATGTGTCACTCGGATCAGCGGAGGCATCTTATGCCGCTGATAAAACCCGCCTCTAAGTGATAAAAGGGGTAGACATAACAAGAAATTACTCATTGATTTAATTTAAAAAATCCTTATATTAAAATGAAGGCAAGTAGTTCTATTTGGATATTATTTACTTACATGGTCTTGCCTGATCGGATGTCTGCAATAATGAAAAAACCTCTTTAAAATGTATTAACTGCGTTTAAGGGGTAAGTTACGTTTGACGATTACTTAGATAAAGGAAATGTCCGACTCAAAAAGATGATTTAAATAATTGATATATTGGGAGTAAAAAAATGTATTCAGATCGGAGTAAAAGGATTGTATCCCTGCTATTTATCACATTTCTATTATGTTTTGTGGTTTTAAGTGGAGTAAGAGCAGAAAAGGCTACTGTTGAAGAAATGAATCAGGTCTGCCAGAATTGGCTGAGCCAGAGAGTTTTTCAGAGTGGAAGCTGGGCTGGGAGTGATAATCCAAAAATACTAAGTATTGATGAGATTTTTGACGGAAATCAGGTCATTGGTTTATGTTATAATATAGAACCTCAGGGTTTTGTAATTGTACCTGTCCTTAAAGAACTCCCCCCGATTAAAGTCTTTTCTGAAGATTGCAATTTAGACATTAATAAAACCGAGGGAATGGCCCAGTTGATTAAAGATATATTAAACCAAAGAACCGAAGTCTTTATCAACAATTACGGCAGTATGGAATATGTTGAACCTGTTGAAGAGGGAAGTCTGTTTGGTGGCGGAGATAAAGCTCAATGGGACAAATATTCTATGAAGACCGAAGAGTTTAATTCTTCTTTTACCAAATCGGCAATGCTTCAGACTGGACCTCTTATGACAGTTTCATGGGATCAAGGGGCTCCGTATAATAATTTATGTCCAATGGGTTATGGCGGCTATAGAACTGTTGTCGGGTGTGTTGCCACTGCGGCCGCCCAGATTATGAAGTACCATCAATGGCCTCCTTTTGGGTATGGTGATCATACTTATACCTGGAGTGGGGACAATTCCTGTGATGGTGGAAGCACTCCAGCGGCGGTTTTATCTGCTGAGTTCTGGGATGATTATGATTGGGACAATATGCCTGATAGATGCACCACTGACAGTTCCGAAATCCAACAGGCAAGCGTAGCTGAGTTGAGTTATGAAACTGGAGTTGCCTTTGAAATGGATTATGGGGCTTGTGGATCCGGAGTTTTTCTCTCTGCGATACCGTTTGTGATGAATCAGTGGGAAAAAAAATTCAGATATCTTGATCAGATGGAAAATCGCTGGCGCGGGACATATAACTCAAACACCTGGTTTAGTCTGATTCAGGAACAAATTGATATCAATCAACCGATGGAATATTTTATGACAAGCCATGCTGTTGTTTGCGATGGCTGGCGGATTGAATCATCCTTTAATCAATACCACCTGAATTATGGCTGGGATGAAGGCCATACGGCCTGGTATACCGTTGATAATTATTACTGCCCGGATGAGGATGGATGCAGCCAGGATCAAGAGTCAGTTATTAGAAATATTTTGCCCAATCGTGGTATTATGCTTGAAGCTGATACAACTTTCGGATGGGCTCCGTTTGATGTCAATTTTACCGGGTCGTCTACTCATTCAGTCTCTTCCTGGGATTGGGATTTTGGCGACAGCCAGGCTGGAAGTGGTGAGACACCGTTGCATACTTATACTGAAAACGGAATATTTGATATCGGCTTAGTAATTGATACCGGCGGGGATACTCTTTCAATCAGCCGCCGCGAATATGTAATTGTTCTGGCTGACACTCTGGTAGGCCCGGATCAAAATAGCATGCCCGGATCAATACTGGAAATAGCGGTTTTAGGAAGAAACACCTGCCCTCTACAAACAATATATATTCCGCTGGAAATTGACGGAACTATGGACATGGATTATGATTCATTTTCAACTGAAGGCTGCCGAACTGATTATTTTGAATCAGCATCAAGAATCTATAGTGATTCGTGGCTCAGAAGGTGGGAGTTTAAATTAGTCTCCTCAGCAGTAGGCACATCACCGGATCTAGAACCCGGTTATGGTGAAATTATTAAATTCTATTTTTCAATTCCGTACAGTGCAGATGCATCTCAGAAAGATACAGTCAAATTTAACGGATTTACCACTCACCTTCCAAAATTTATAAGCAACTATGCCACTTATGCACCCATGATAGAAAACAGTGAAGTATCTGTTGGTACACCCAGCTGTTGTGCCCTACGTGGTGATGTTGCCAACCCAAAAGACTTTGCGGTTCTGGTTAACGATGTTGTCTTTCTTGTTAATTATATATTTAAATCTGGCCCGGCACCTTCCTGTCTTGATGAAGGGGATTGCGCCTTGCCTCTTGACGGAAATATTCTTGTAAACGATGTTGTTTTTCTTGTGAATTATATCTTTAAAAGTGGTCCAACCCCGTCACCTTGTTAATTCTGAATATTAATGTCTTTTATGAAGACCCTTCAATGCCGAAGGGTCTTTTTTTTATAAAAAATTCCTATTTGATTTATGAGGTTGTCTTTTAACATTTAATAACTGAAATTGTAACTCTATGTTAATAAGAATTCTGATGCTAATTGCGGTCTGTTCCTGGGGTTGGTCCTTTGTTGCAACCAAAATCGCGTTGGAATATTTAACCCCTGTAGAGTTGATCGGCCTGCGTTTTGTAACGGCTTTACCCGTTCTCCTGATTATCATGCTTTCCCAAAAAAAGTCTTTTAAAGTTGAACGAAAAGACTTATTGCCAATCATAATCGCAGCTCTGATAGTATCACTCCATTTCTTTATCCAGGTTACCGGAATAAAATATACTTCTGCCACCAATTCCGGTTGGATTATAGCTGCTTCTCCGCTAGCCTTACTTCTCCTTTCGGTTGTTTTTCTCAAGGAAAAGTTAACTTATAGAGTCCTGCTTGGGGTAGGTATCGCGACGGTTGGCATTTTATGTCTGATCTCAAAAGGACATTTATTCAGTTTTGATTGGATCAGCAGTACCGGTGATTGGCTGGTTCTGGCATCGGCTTTTACCTGGTCGGTTTATAGCGTCCTGATTAGAAACAGCTCAAGAAAGTACAATTCCCTTTTGATTACTTTCTGGGTAATTGCTCTGGCTTCGATAATAATGATAGGCTGGATGAGCCTGACTTCGGATATGAGTAAATTTCTTTATCTCCCTTTAGAGCCGATAATTGCCGTCCTGTTTTTAGGGATTGTCTGTTTAGGGATCTCTTTTTGGATCTGGCAGGAAGGCGTTTCGCAAATGGGGGCGGGTAAAGCAGGTATTTACCTTTATTTTATTCCACTTTTCACAACAATCTTAGCAGTTCCTTACTTAGATGAAAAACTAAGCTTCTTCACTGTTTTTGGGGGGGGATTGGTGCTAATGGGTGTTTATATTGCTGAAAGAAAATCCAATCAGACATCAAAATAAAGAATATCCATCGTTATATTAACAATTAATCCACAAATAATTGATTTACCCCTTATAAGATGACCAATGTCGTATTATCAAAAAGATGGTTCCTTAAGACCGCATTGTCTTATCTAGGCGCGCCTTATATCTGGGGTGGGGATGACCCTTCAGGGTTTGATTGCTCTGGTTTTGTGGTAGAATGCTTGAAAACAGCCGGTTTTTTGTCAGAAAATGAAGATTATACTGCCGAGGGATTACTCCAAAAATATAATGATTACCTCATAAAATCACCCAGAAAAGGGGCTTTGATTTTTAGGCTTAACGATAATGGTCAAGCTGAGCATGTCGCAATCTGTCTGGATTATCAGTTTAAAATAGAGGCTATAGGCGGTAATAGCCAGACGATCACTCTTTCCTCGTCCTGGAATGACAATGCCTTTGTCAAAATCCGCCCTGTCAATTTCAATAATAAAAGCCACAAAATCGTCTATCTTTTTGGTGGCGGGATGTGATTTTGTAGGGGCACAGCATGCTGTGCCCCTACTTATAATCAGTGAGCGGCAGTTGGACCAGATATTGTGGGGGTACACACCCTCGTGTGCCTCAATAATATATGTAACACCTTCCAGCAGACAAGGGGGCTGCTAGGCACAGCAATAAAGCCCATATCGAAACCATAGGGCTACCTACTATTTGCTGCTACCCACTTAAAATATTTTTTTTTACTTTTAATTAATATAAGGGTATAAAGATATAGTGTTGTAATTAAATGTTTTATTTGTTTTTTATTGACCATAATCCAGAGATAGTGTAGATTGGCACAAATAGAATGATTAAACAATTTTCCTTTAGGGAGGATCTTTTTGTATGAAGAAAACAGGATTTCTTTTAATTATCAGTCTTTTCGCAATTGCACTTATCGGGATGTCTTGCGGAGGCCCAAAAAAAGTGGAAGTTGAAACACAACCAGTTGTAACCCAACCGGTCGTTGAAGAAAAAACCGTTGAACCAGAAACCCCGCCACCGCCACCACCGACTCTTAAAGAATCACAATTTCAGAGTGTTTATTTCGACTATGATAAATACAACCTTCGCGGCGACGCCAAAATGGCGTTGGATAATAATTATAGCCTGTTGAATGAATATGCGACAGCGGTGATTAAAATCGAAGGTCATTGCGATGAACGCGGAACAGTTGAATATAACCTTTCCTTAGGCGAAAAAAGAGCCAAAGCAACTATGGATTATCTGGTTGGTTTGGGCATAGACCCGGGAAGGATTTCCATTATCAGCTACGGCAAGGAACGTCCGGCTGATAACGGGCATACCGAAGCGGCCTGGAGTAAAAATCGCCGGTGTGAATTCCGCGTAATCACTCAGTAAGGATTGGTCAGTTAAAATGACGACCTATAAAAAATATATCAAAACCGCTATTACATTAATAGCGGTTTTGTATCTCGGTATTATTTTCAGCGGCTGTTGTACTTCCAGAAACATTGAAGAACTTGGACTTGAAATTAAAAAAGTTCAGAATCAAAATGATCTGTTAGTATCCAAGCTTAATATGGTGGATACGCTGGCAGCATCTAATTTAGAAAACAATTGTAAAACCAGGGCCGATATGTCGGTTACGATCGACCAGCTCGAAGACCAGATTAACAATCTTCAAGAGAGCTATGCCGATCTTATCCAGAAAGTGGATGCCATCTATCGGGCAGTGACCGAGCGCAAAGTCTTATACGGCTCGCCGGGAACACAGCAGAACCCGAATACTCCTTCGGGACAAACCCCAACGGACGCGGCTTCTACTTCTGATGCTGATTGTGCTGCTATTTATGATGATGCTTTTATTCTTGTTCGCCAGGGGGAGTATGAGAAGGCGATTAGCTCTTTTAAATCCTTCCTTGTTGACTGTGGAAAGCATGAGCTGGTAGAAAATGCTCATTACTGGATCGGGCAGTCATATTATTCGATGGAAAAATATACCGAAGCTATCGAAGAATTTAATTTTCTCCTTGAAAACTACAAGGGTTCGGTCAATACTAGTCGAGCCATGTTTAAACTGGGACGCTCCCAGCAGGAGTTAGGCAAAAAAGCGGAAGCCAAAAAGATTTACCAGCAGCTTATTGATGAGTACCCGGGTACGTTTGATGCCGAACAGGCAAAGGAGCTCCTGAAAGATCTGAAATAAAATGTCTCTTGATTCTATTACGCTTAAGATTTCAACCCCGACCGAGCAATTAGCTCCCGGTCGGGGTTTTTATCAATTAGAGGAGGATATCCTCTACGTCCAGATAGGAAAATTCTCCAGTGAGCGAAAATTTTATTCTTATATCGAATCAGAGAGTCTGAGGCTCGACATTGACAAATCAGGTTATTTAATATTTTTAGAGTACAAAATCCCCCGCCGCCAATGGCCGGTTGATGATAAATTTTCACTCCCCAAAACTATTGAATCTGCTGATTTGAGATGGATTGATTTCCGCGAAAGAGTCGGGGACCCTGTTGTTGTTACTAATAAATTACGGACTAAAATTTGTTTTCGATTCAGCGATAAACCTCCAAAATATTCATTTTATCTGGCAGAATCGGTATTTTTGCAGATGGATAAGAATGATCATCTGGTAGCAATATGGATTGATGATATTACTGATGACATTGCCGGAAAGGAGATCGCAGCCTTTCGAAAAAAAGTGCGCGGAAGAAATTCATTTTTTCGAAAACCAGCCCATCTAAAGTGACACTATACTGGTTGACATCAAAATATTACTCCTCTTAATTACCATATGGCAAAGCCTGATAAAAAAATAATTGAGGAACTGGAAAAGCTTCGCAGTGAGATAGAAAAACATAATCGCTTATACTATATCGAAGATGCCCCTTCGATATCTGATGCCGATTATGATAAATTATTCGACCGTCTTTTAGAAATCGAAAAACTATTTCCGGAACTGATAACCCCTGATTCCCCATCGCAAAGAGTAGGGGCAGCCCCCTCCAAAAAATTTGAACCGGCTTCACACCGAATCCCTATGCTTTCCCTGCAAAAGGTAACCACCTATGATGAATTTCTTGCCTTTGATAAACGGGTGCGGGATGGCCTGGAATTAGGCGACGATGATGTCACTTATGTGGTCGAACCGAAACTTGATGGACTGGCCGTTGAATTAATTTACCGGGATGGTATTTTTGTCGAAGGTTCCACCAGAGGAGACGGTACGGTTGGAGAAAACATAACACCTAACCTAAGAACAATCCGCAATATTCCTTTAAGGCTATCGAGTGAAGCATCAAAAAAATATCCTCTTCTCGAAGTAAGGGGAGAGGTAATCATGAAACGCTCTGCATTCGATCGTTTAAACGAATTTCAGATTGAACAAAATCTCCAGCCATTTGCCAATCCCCGCAATGGAGCTGCTGGGTCATTACGACAGCTTGATCCTAAAATCACCGCCAGCCGTCCCTTGATATTTTATGCCTATGGCATTTCTGAGAGTGGCTTTGCCGCTCTTAAAAATCAATATGATACTATCAATTTTCTGAAGGAAGAGGGATTTCTGATAAATGAAATGATTCAGAAGGTCTTTGGATCTTCCGAGGTCGAAAAAGCTTTTCTAAAACTTGATAAAAAACGTTTTGAACTTGATTATGATATCGATGGAATGGTTATCAAGGTAAATGATTTCAATCAGCAAAGCGAGCTTGGTCAAATCTCCCGTGCTCCCAGGTGGGCGGTGGCCTGGAAATTCAAGGCGGAGCAGGCGGAGACAATTCTTGAGGATATAGAATTTTCAGTAGGAAGAACTGGTGTTATCACTCCTGTAGCCAAACTAAAACCGGTCTTTGTAGGAGGAGTGACTGTTTCTAAC
>JBDRQG010000009.1:0-6509 GCA_043826475.1 bacterium | reverse complement strand
ATTGAATATAATCGGTAGCAGCGCCGCTTCCGGTGATTTTGATATAAGGTTTGCCCAGTTTTTTGGCGATCTCTTCGGTAGTCAGAATAATTGCAGCGGCTCCATCGGTGATAGGGGAGCAGTCAAGAATCCGAAGAGGATCGGCGATCATAACCGAGCTTTCAACCGTTTCCGGTTTGACTTTAAAGGGATACTGAGCCACCGGATTCATGGAACCATTAAAATGATTCTTAACCGAAATAGCAGTCAGCATCTGACGAGTGGTTCCGTATTTGGCCATATGGGCATGAGCCATCATGGCGTACAGGCCAGGGAAAGTAGCGCCGTGGAATACTTCATATTCCTGATCGGCTGCAGTAGCCAACGCGGCGGTGGCATCATCACCATGACAGTCGGTCATTTTTTCCACACCGGAGGCCATGACGATATCTGACATCCCTGAGGCTACTTCAATATAAGCGGAACGGACGGCAAGACCGCCTGAGGCGCAGGCCGATTCTACGCGGGTAGCAGGAATTCCAGCCATACCGAGATAGTCAGCCATAAGTGATCCAAGATGCTCCTGGTTGACAAAAAGCCCACCGGACATGCATCCGATATATAGCGAATCGAGGTGATCAACCCCGGATTTTTCTATTGCTTCTAACGCAGCATCGACAAAGAGCTGGCGGAATGATTTACGCCATACCTCTCCCCAGGTACTCATGCCAACGCCGACAACACAAACTGTTCTCATTCTCAAAACCTCCTAAGCATTTTTGCGTATTTTGCGGCGGAACTTGGCATAGGTGCCGTATTCGACGTAGGTTAAATTTTCATCAAGGAGTTTGGCTGTTTTGACAGTCAAATCTTGTACTTTTTTTAAGCGGTCGGTTGCTTTCCAGATAAAGGAATCGGAACCAGAACCAGATCCATAGGAGCACATCAGAATCATATCGCCGGGATTGGCAACATCAAGTATGCCTGTCAAGCCAATCGGTGAAGCGCCTGAGTAGGTATTGCCTAATCTCGGAGCCAGCCAGCCCGGATCAATCTGTTCCTGTGTGAAGCCTAATTCAAAAGCGGCTCTCTGGGGGAACTTGCCGTTGGGCTGATGGAAGACAGCATATTTAAAATCCTGCGGCTTCATGCCTGATTTTTTCAGGATTGCATTGGTTGCCCCTCTGGTATGAGCAAAATAGGCTTCCTCACCAGTGTAACGACCGGCATGCTGAGGATAAAACTCATGTTCTCTGCGCCAGAAATCCGGGGTATCGGTCATGAATGAATGAGTATACAGGCATTCGGCAACCAGATTTTCTTTCCCCATAATAAAGGCGGCAGCTCCGGCAGCGGCTGAAAATTCAAGAGCATCGGAGGGGGCTCCCTGGGATGTATCCCCGCCAATAGCCAAAGCGTATTTCATATAGCCGGAATCGATATGGCTTAAAGCCACAAACATTGCTTCCGAACCAGCTTTGCAGGCAAATTCGAAATCAGCACAGTGAATATCCGGAGTAGCTCCAATGGCTTCAGCCACTGTTGCACCGGATGGTTTCACGGCGTAGGGATGAGATTCGGAACCGATATAAATGGCTCCTATATCTTTGGGGTCAACATTCTGTGCTCTGACCAGTGCCCGACGAGCAGCTTCCACAGAAAGAGTAATCGTATCCATATCCGGGGGAGGGACAGATTTTTCACGAAGCATCAAGCCGCGTTTGTAGCTCGGTGCATCGGCTCCCCACACCTTGGCGATTTCCTCAACCTTGATGCGGTGTCGGGGCAGGTGACAACCATATCCAACAATTCCTGCCATAATTTAACCTCACAAATTAAATTTAAGTATTTTCAGAATTATCAAAAATTCCAAATCATGTATTTAGTGATTATACGCTCAGAACGGCGCAAGCACAAGCTATTCAGCAGCTTTTAAGCAAAAATTTTAATCAAAATGAGGAATATTTTAGATTATTTTTCAAACCTAATATACTCTACCAATTTGGTCGATATATATAATATGATCTATATTCTTAGCGTAATTCTCTTAGCAGCACTCGGTATATTTGGGAATTTTTACATTAACAATAATGCCGAGGATGTAACCGATTCAAACACTGCCTTTTACAATGGCATCAGTGCAGACTATGTCTTCAACCCGCCTAATGGGTTTATCATGGAAGATAAAAAAGTGGTGGGAGATGGCTACTCCTTTGCTTTGATACCTAAAGGCGAGAATTATGACTCCGCCAATGTCCTGATCGGTGTCACTATTTATAATCTGACATCAAACAATGGCCGTTTTACATACGAAGAAATCCTTACCGATGATACAGCCAGTATCAGAAGGCAATATGGGAAAAAATTGGCAATCTGGCCGGTCGATTCTATGTTAAACTTTAATGGTGAAATTATCCCTACCTATTATTTTAACCATCCTGATAAATTTATTCCGGTCGTTATGATTTCGTATTATGATGCAGGCTCTGAAATGATAATTATCGATCTCGGTATCAGTGATAATTTTCCCCGCTTTAAAGCTGAAGAAAAATTCGATGAGACCTTAAGTCGGTTTAAAGTTTTGAAACACGGTGAACTCTCAAAGAAATAGTGGTGGGGCTACTTTTCTTAAACTACCCCTATCATCTATTTGACATTTTTATAAATAGATTATATACTCCACCCATGACAAAATTAAGATTATTTTTATCAGGGTTGTTTGTTCTTCTGGCTTTGACAATTGGAGTTAATGCCCAGGAAGAGACGAACGAAGCTACGCCTCAGACACAAATCGATAGCGTTAATAATGAAGTTATAGAACATGAACATGCTCATGATTCGGCATCGATTGCCAACGCCTTAAAAGCTAAAGAGGCAGAAGAAAATCAGGTAAGCGAACATCTTCAGGAAGAAACCGAACCTGAATCAAAAAACACACGAAGTGTGTGGGACTATTTGTTTGCTCCGCATTATATGCTCTTTATGGTGATTGCCATAATCGGACTTGTACTGCTGATGGGGAGATGGGTCAATAAATGGGTTCGGATCGCAGCTATGCTTTTTGTCTTTGTATTATTTGGTCTGGATCATTTCTATCCATTGCATCCAAGCCCAATGTGCGGTATTACCAAGCTTTTTATGTTCAAATTTACAACGGGCACTTTTATGGCCGGATTTCTGGCCCTCTTTCTGGCAATGATGATCCCTAGTGTAATAGGTCGTAAACTTTTCTGCGGGTGGGTTTGTCCCCTCGGAGCACTGCAGGATCTAATCAATAAAATTCCCTTTAAGCCGAGATTCAAACAGTTTAACTTTACTGTCTTTAATTCAGTACGCATGGCTTTATTGGCTATATTTATTCTGAGCTTCTTTTGGATAAAAGATCATATCGCTCTCCTTGCTCAATATACCGAAAACGATGCTACCAGTCAGATGTGGAAAGCCTTTTCGGCTTATAGTATTTATGATCCCATCAATGCCTTTGAATTATTACACTGGCAAATTGATGCTTTGTGGATTGTCATGATGATTGTACTGGTAATTGCCAGTCTGATGCTATATCGTCCTTTCTGTTACTTGATTTGTCCGATAGGGGCGGTGACATGGCTGCTGGAAAAAATTGCCCCGGGAAGAATCCGGATTGATTTTGATGCCTGCACCGAATGCAATGAATGTGTCGAAACCAGCCCCTGTCCAACGATAAAAAAGTTATTGGATAAAAATACTCTGGCTCACCCTGATTGTACCTCCTGCGGCGAATGCTTAAAATCCTGCGAGTTCGATGCGATAAAGTTTGGATTTAAAAAGTAGCTATAATAATATAAAGATCAATATTGTAGGGGCACAGCATGCTGTGCCCCTACTCATAAATACTTACAAAAACAAAATAATCAATTTCTATAAAGACCCTAATGCTTTCTGAATTTGTTCCCCGAGTAATACCCCTCTAAGCTCATCCCCTTTAGCAATTAAATTGCCTTCAGGGCCAACCAAAAAGGTTGCGGGGATGCTTGAAACAAAGTATTTTTTAACGATGCCCGTATCCCAGCCTTCACCATCATAAGTATGGCGCCAGGTCATCTCGTGTTCCTTTATCCATGTACGGTAATCTTCGAGAGGTGTTCTGTCTTTGTAATCAAGAGAGATTGAAACAATCTCAAATCCTTTATCATGATATTTCTTATAATTTTCAACAACGTTTGGAAGCTCGGCTCTACAAGGACCACACCATGTCGCCCAGAAATCGATCAAAAGAACTTTACCTTTATAATCTGCTAACTTGATTAACTGGCCGTCAATATCTTCAAGATCAATTTGGATTGGCCAAAGCATATCTACAGCACCGGGTCCATACTGAGTGGAGATTAATCTATAAATGGTTTTATCATCGGGATATTTATTGACAAGTGTTTTAAAGTCAGATTTTAGACTTTCTGCGTCGGCATTCGGTAGTCTCAAATTATTGATCATCGTAAGGGCTTGAGCTGGTCCATAGAAATCAGATTCTTCCGTTACTTTAGCAAGAAATTCATTTGATTTAGTGTAAGCTGCCACCCGATTATCATCATCGGCAGCAAATTTCATTGCAGCGGCAAGACCAGCTAAATAGAGAGCTTCATTCTTAGCATCATCAGAGGGAGAAGTAGACAAAAAGCTGGTCACTTCTGATTCAACGGCATCAGTCATTGCGCCCCAGGGTTCATACATACTAAATATCGAAGCTGATGCTCTCATCCGTTCCAGACCGTAATCATACGCGGAATCATCAGCTTTGAATTCCCGATAGGCAGCCAGTTTTTGAGCTTCCAATTCAATTTTTGCAAGAGTACCCTCCACTGTCGTCCAGGCCATGCTGTTACGTCGAAGATTTGAGTTCTGTTCTTTATACCAGGCATCGAATTCATCAAGATCAGCGAATTTCCCGGACGGGGCATCATAATCTGGCAGCCCCTTGCTGATTGCTTCCCCGCCAGCTATTAGATTAGCATTAGCTTTCTGGACAATCTGTTCAAATAGAGGGTCGCTTTTGAGTGACTCCAGGTCAGTATCATATTTGAGATTTTCGGGAGTATCATAACCAGCATCGACTAACTTCTGAAGATGCTCAATTCCTTTGGAAGTATTACCCGAACGTCCATAAGCGCAGGCTATATGATAATTGCCAATCAATCCAGTGGGGATCAATTCATTTATCCTCGTGAAAGTGGCTACTGCACTATCTACCAGATTGCTGTCCAGAAGGCCGTAACCCTCATCAATCATGCTTCTGGCACTATCGAGAATTTCATTTGAATAGTAAACAGGACGAGTCACTTCTGATGATGAATCCTTCTTAGCGCAACCAATGGCTAAAAGGACTGAGCCTATTACGATGAACAGGATCAATGTTTTTCTTGAGCTGGCACCTATCATCTCTTACCTCCATAAATTAGTAATACAGATGCTGTCGAATCATTATTTTATTTCTAATTATCGTATGATTTGATCGTCACTTAGTCAAGTGAATTGTTGCAAATGCGTATAGATGAAAAAAGATGAGTAGATCAGGAACCCTGTGCTCCTTAGGAATATCAAACTACGAAGCCAGCCGTCCCAATGAGACGCCGATAAATAATGCTCCGAAACCAAGGCCGTTCTGAAGAGTGATATTGGCTGCCGCAGAAATCCATTGGGCCGAACGAACCAATTCGCCCGATTCCAATATAAAAGCTGAAAAAGTTGTGAAAGCCCCCATGAATCCGACTAAAACCAATAGACGGGTTTCGGGGGTAACGGGCCAGCGATGTTCAAATAATGTCCAGAGCAACCCAGCCAGAAAGCATCCAAGAATATTAACAACCAATGTTCCATAGGGAAAAGAAGTGCCATTAAATTTATTAAAGAATACGGCTAATCCGTAGCGGGCTAATGTCCCCAGAGCGCCGGCAAGGGCAAGATATAATAATTTCTGAAGCATCGGTTGTCCTCCGAAGATGTCATTCTATTTATAAACAAACCCGTTTTATTGAAACGGGTTCACAAGTTTAAAGAATATTAATAAAAATGCAAAGGTTTATTTCGAGGTCGAAACCCCTGTGGTTTCGACTTTGTAGCTTTATTTCTCCAATAGCTTCTTCACCTCTTCCAGAAACTCGGCGGTGTCCTGGAACTTGCGATAGACCGAGGCAAATCGGACATAAGCGATATCATCGATCTCCCGAAGTTTTTTCATCACCATCTCGCCGATATCATGGCTCAAGATTTCGTTCTTGCCGATTTTGCTGAGATCAGCCTCGATTTCATCGACTGTCGATTTTATCTGTTCGCGCGAGACGGCCAGTTTATTGCAAGCCAGTTTGATTCCCTGTTCTATTTTATTCCGATCGAAAGGTTCACGGCGATTGTCGGATTTAAGTACAGTCAACTGGCGGTGCTCGATATATTCATAGGTAGTGTAGCGGTTCTGGCACTTGAGGCATTCGCGCCGGCGCCTTACAGCCTGACCGTCCTGTGATGGCCGGCTATCGACCACTTTATCTTCTTCATGTCCA
>JBDRQG010000008.1:0-9538 GCA_043826475.1 bacterium | reverse complement strand
GAGACCTTCATTGAATTTTGAAAGATATTCCTTTCCCATCGGTTCCAAACCTTTGAGAACAATCTTTTTAGCTTCCTCATAGGAATACTCTTTCCGAGCTTCCGGAACCAACGGGACTGCGAGATCATAGTTATACAGAGTATCATATCCAAGGACTCTTTTGCGAATCGAAGTAAGTTTATGAAGCGGCGCCAGATTATCATTGACAGCTTTAACTAAACTATGAAAAACTTCCGGGGGGATATTATCAGCATCCAAACCCATTTCCAGACAGCTATTGTAGCCACGGGCTTTCATATAGAAATAATCCTTTTTGATCGAAGAGGACAATGTTGCTGCCAGGGTATTGATCCTGTTAAGATAAGCCGTATTGTATGTCTGGTTTGCCGCCCGGCGGACGTCCCGGCTGGCTGTTTCCAACAGGCTATAGTAACGCTCCTTGGTAAGCTGGATTTCCTCGCCGTCATCATCGACAATTGTTCCATAATCCATATCAGCTTCATCAATCATGGAAAAAATCTGCGCAGGAGACGAAGCAACCGGTGAAGCCAGTGACAATATCCGTTCTTCTTTATCAGAGAGAATATGTTCCTTCTGGCGTATCAGATTTTCAAGGCTAAAACGATACACACCAAGTTCTATATTTGAATTAAGGAATCCCAATAGCTTATCATTAGGGATTGTGAGTAGTTCCGGATCGATATATGACATATAAGTACTCATCTTTGAGGACAAGCCCTGAATGCGCTGGGTGAGTTCCTGATATTTGCTCTCCCTATTATCTTCATCAAGATTAAGATAACTGTAAACCCAAAGATTGTTCTCAATCAAATAGAGGCTGTCTCGAAGCATAAGACATTGCAGGAGCATATCGGATGATTCCCCTAATTTGCCCTGAAACTGAGCCATACGTTCCATATTATCATCGAGAAATTTATAATCAGCTTCCCAAGCTTCTTCGGAAGGATATATATCTTTCAAATTCCATTTGTATTTCTCTTCAATATCTGCTCTTTGCGGGATCGCTTTTGTAGCCCCGAAAGCTGAAAGAGGAATTAGTGAAGCAAGCAATAATGCCACTAACAATAAATTAAGCACTACTCTTCTTGAACTGTTTTTCATTCTTTAACCTTTCTTAGATGTATTTAATCATACTTAGCTTGCCAATATATACTTAATTTCATATATGTACACTGAAATTTATTAATAATGAGGGATTAAGATGTATACTCTTGATATGAAAATACGGCTGCACGATGCCGATGCTGCCGGAGTTCTTTTCTTTGCCAATTATTTTAAATTTGCCCATGATGCCTACGAGCAATTTATGGAATCGATTGGTTTTAACTTCAGGGACATGATCGATCACTCCTCATACCTTCTTCTTATCGTAAATGCAGAAAGCAATTACCATAAGCCTATGTACGCAGGAGATATAATTAAGGTTGCACTTAAAACCAAAAAGATCGGCCATACATCGTATGTGTTGAATTATGAAATGTTAAATGGCGACGGTGAAAAGACTGCATCATGCAGCACTACCCATGTTGCAGTAGATAAGAAAAGCAACAAGCCGGTTGCCCTGCCGGAAAAACTTGTCCTTGAACTTAAGAAGATTGAATCATAGAAGAATACAATTGCTCTGCTAACTCTTTGAGTTTAACCCTGTTGTATTTAATTCCCCCCTGCTTGTTATCCTCCGGTAATTCAAAAAAGGCAATTGGGATCATATAACCGGGTAATTTGTCACGAAGGGAGTCCTTGATTCGTTTGTTGTCAATTCCTACCGCTGATTTTATGAATGCTACCGGCCTCTGCCCAAACTCCGGATCATCTATCCCCACTACCAACACATCTTCGATATTATTTAATTTCAGCATGGCTGCTTCGATTGTCTCGGGATGGATATTCTCTCCCCCGGAGATAAACATATTATCTTTTCTGCCTGATACCGTAAGATAACCATTCTTATCAAGACTCCCCATATCCCCGGTATGAAACCACCCGTCTTTATCAAGCAACTTATTTCTCTCATTTCCTTTTATATAACCAGGAGACAAAGTCTCACCGCGAACAAAAATCTCATTATCGTTGGAAATTTTTAATTCTCGATAATTTAATACCTTCCCGGATGTTTTTAATAATTCAACATCAGTATCTGATGGCGTCGTGGTAACCTGCGAAGCCATCTCAGTCAGGCCATAGGATGTATAAATAGGTAATCCGGCTTTGAATGCTCTCTCAATCAGATTATGTGGAACTCTTCCCCCGCCGATTAAAAGAGCCTTAAGACTCTTTGAGATTTCTTTCAGGGCTTTTGAATCTAAGAGACGATACAACTGAGTCGGAACCATCGAACAGTGGGATACCTTGTATCGCATGATTACTTTATTAATGTTTTCAGTTGAATCTGGAATTACAATAGAAGAACCTGATAGAATTGCACGAAATATGATTCCAAGACCGCCAACATGAAAAAAGGGGAGCGAGGCTGCCCACCTGTCACCGGGTTGCAAGGGAATATTTTCATTGGAGCCAAAGGCGCTATAAAAATGATTACCCAAAGTATGAATCACACCCTTAGGGTGTCCGGTAGAACCGGAAGTAAAGATTATCGTAGCCTCCTGTTCCAAAGAAAGTTTTGACACTGATTCTTTTGATTCTAATTTTTCAATTTCATTAAATAATGAATTAAAATTAAAAACAGATATATCTTTTATATTGAAATCATCATCACTTATTATATGCATAACAGATAACTGATCTATTAATTCCAAAAGAGATGCCCGTGGCATCCTGTAATTTAATGGAACGGCAACCGCCCCGATCCGAATTAGAGCCATCAACAAAATGGGAATCTCAATTCTGTTTTCAGAAAGAATAGCCACTCGGTCATTTTTCTTAATATCATGATCAACCAACCATTGTACTGCCTTAGTAACCAATTCATTAAACTCAGAATAAGTAATCTCTCTATCAGAACTGATAAGCGCAATTGCTTTGCCGTCTTTTTCAGCATTCGTTTTGATAGGGCAGACAATCTCAGACAAGGCTAATCTCCTGAATATGTGAGGATTCCATATTTAGCTTTTGTTCAAGTATCTCATTGAGATTTACCTGACCAAACTTAATTTCAAATGATGATGCCAAGGTATCCTCCGCAAACCATGCAATTGTATCCAAACCGGCGGAGGCATCAAAACCAGATGCAAACTCAGCTAAAGCATTTAAACCTATGCTCGACTCAAACGAGGAGCTTATTACAGTTTTCATACCAAGGTTTTTTGCTTGTTTGTTAAATGCAATCGTTTTAACAAATCCAATTATTGTCGGTTTTAACACCAGCGTTGTTACGCCCGGGATAATCTCCATTGCCTTCGGAATAATTGCAGCCAGGCTTTCATCAAGGGCAATAGGTATTTTAAATTTCCCATTGTTTGAAAGCTGAAGTATTCCCAGATAATCTTTTACCGGTTCCTCTATATATGCGACTTTTATGTCATTTATACTTTTTCCAAACTTAAGAGCATCATCCACACTCCAGGCACGGTTGGCATCTAATGTCAGAACACCTGAATCTTTTATTAAATAATTCACTTTACGAACAAGTTCTATATCTTCATCCAAATTCTGTCGTCCGACTTTGAGCTTGAAAGTACTATAACCATTGGCTATTAATTGTTTAGTCTTCTCAGTAATTTCTTCGACACTGCCTGACAATAGCGCATTAATATTAATTTGATCGGCAGCATTCTCTGACAATAATTTCCTTACCGGAACTTTTTTTATATGCGAAATCAAATTCAGAGTAGCGGTACATAATCCAAACTCAACCGAGGGATACAATTTTGACTCGATAGCATGTTCTATCATTGTTTCGATAAGGGGTGAGTCTAGTAAACCCGGTAATACCAGATCCAAAGGCATGTTTTTAATAGACCGTACAGTTTGTTCTTCGGCCTGCTCAATAGTTTCCCTGCTGAACCCAGGTAATGGGGCAATTTCGCCCAGGGCTAATATTTTATCATTTTCACAAAAAGCTAAAATCAAACCCTCCCTGAAAGAAGCTGCTTGACCCTTAAGTATCAGATCATTCTTTAAAGGAATGTAATAGCGAAATATTTTTGGCTGGATATTTATCATAGCAGCCAGCCTATAGAAAACAAGATCGAGTATAGCAGCAAAAGCTGTCCGGTTGAGGCGAGAACATTATTGAGTTCCCGACCTATAACAGTATATACTTTTTTAATAAGGGGAACCGCAACTATTAGTGTTAACAGAGATATCAATGAAACGTATTTATCTGAAATAAATAACACTATCAATAGCGGAATTAGTATCCCTATAATCACAGCAACTGAGTACTGCATTCTGGCATACGATGCCCCAAACCTGACTGCCAGCGTTTTCTTGCCGACTCTTTTATCATTATCGATATCTCTTAGATTATTAACGGTCAGAATCGCAACTGAAAAAAATCCGGGAGACAAACCAGCTAACAATATAATATAATTGATATCAAGTGTCTGAACATAATATGTCCCCCCAACTGCTACCGGACCAAAAAATATCAATACAAAAATATCAGCCAGTCCGTTGTAACCCAGAGGGTAGGGGCCGCCGGTATATAACACGCCAAAAAGAATCGAACTCAAACCGATAATTACAATCGGCCAACCTCCTCTTAATACCAAATATACTCCTGATACCAACGCCAGAGAAAACATGTAATACGTCGCTTTTTTCATGGTGGATGGGGTAACCATTCTCGATTGTGTCACCCGGGTTGGGCCAAGACGCTCCCCTTCATCGGCCCCTTTTTTGTAATCATAATAATCATTGGCGAAGTTAGTCCCGACCTGAATTAAGAGGGCTCCAATCACAGCAGCGAGACATGATAACAGATGAAACCCACCCGACTCATAAGCTATAGCTGTCCCTATCAACACCGGCGCCATTGCAGCCGGAAGTGTTTTAGGTCGGGATGCTATTACCCATGTTTTTAAAGGTGTATCAATCATAATTTATAAAACCACAAGGCCAGTGGCTCCGCCACCTATGGCTGTCTGGGGAATTTGGAGAAGTCAGGTTTCCGTTTTTCAACAAAGGCATTGCGTCCTTCCTTCCCTTCTTCGGTCATATAAAATAGCATCGTGGCATTCCCGGCCAGTTCCTGAAGTCCAGCTTGTCCGTCGCAATCGGCGTTAAGAGCCGCCTTAAGACAGCGAATCGCTATCGGAGAGTTAGCTAAAATTTCCCGACACCATTTGACCGTCTCCTCTTCGAGATTATCATAGGGAACAACTGTGTTCACCAATCCCATCTCCAATGCCTGACGGGCATCATACTGCCGACAGAGGAACCAGATTTCCCGCGCTTTTTTCTGACCGACAATGCGAGCCATATAACTGGCTCCATAACCGCCATCAAATGAGCCCACCTTTGGACCTGTCTGTCCGAATATGGCATTTTCCGCAGCGATGGTTAAATCGCACATCAGATGCAGAACATGCCCTCCGCCGATAGCATACCCGGCCACCATTGCAATAATCGGTTTGGGGCAGGTTCGGATTTGTCTCTGAAAATCTAATACGTTGAGGCGATTGACCCCTTCGTCATCGGTATAGCCGGAATCCCCTCTAATTTTTTGATCTCCACCGGAACAGAAAGCTTTTTCGCCTTTACCAGTCAGGATCACAACCCCGATTTTTGGATCATCTTTTGCATCGGCCAGAGCTTGACTCATTTCAAAAACGGTAAGGGGCCGGAAAGCATTGCGGATTTCGGGGCGGTTGATAGTAATTTTGGCTATCCCTTCGGCTTTATGATATAAAATATCTTTATACTTCTTAGCTTCCAGCCATTCTATTTTTTCCATCTGAACCTCTAATTATTAGTCAAAAAATCTTTCACTATTCGTAAATATGTCTCCGATACTTCAAAATGAATATTATGCCCGGCATCGGGGATTATATTCAAATTAGCACCCGGTATTGATACCACCATCTCTTTAGCTATCGCTTTAAATTTAACATCCAATTCGCCGGCAAGCAACAGAGTCGGGCTTTTTATTTTTTTTAGCTCTTTCCACAATGATGGCTGTACCCCCGTCCCCATATGATGCAATGATAGAGCGTAACCCTCTTTATTCTCTCGGCGAGTATCCATCATTCTTTTCAATTTTATTTCATCCCGCCTCAGCGAGGCAAACAATGGCTGGCGATACCAGGTTGTGATAAATTCTTTAAAATCGTTATCTAATATTTTCCGAGCAAGTTTTTGATCCTGTTCAATTCTCTCTCTTCGTTCTTTATCTGTTTTCAAACCGGGTGATACGGATTCCAGTATTACTTTATCAAAATATTCAGGATATTTGATAGCTAAATATAATCCCAGCCTTCCCCCCATCGAATAAGATACCAAATGGCATCTGTTAATTTTTTTTTGAATTAGAAATTCAATAATACCTTCAGCTATTTTTTCCATACTGTAATAATCATCAGCACCATTTACTATCGTATCTCCGTGACCGGGTAGATCAATAGCGAGACAATAATAATCATTATCCAAAACAGAGGCGATACTGGCATAGTCTTGCGAAGACCCCATAAAGCCATGAAGCATCAGAACTGCTGGGTTATCTTTACTGCCAAATTCGCTATAATGGAAATCAATATTTTTGATAGACACCGAGTGTCCCTTTTGTAAAATAATTGAGTAAATTAATCACTATTGATTATTACTTCAATCAGGCTTTGCCTGCCCGAATTCTGAGCTGTATCATAATCTGAAAGAAATTCATCAGATGCTGAGGGCTTATAATAATCAATATCGAACTGCTCGCTAATTTTTTCAAAAGTCATACCATGCGGAGTAAGCCAGAATTTTTCAAAAACATCTTCCTGTTTTGCTATGGGCAGATATTTAAAAATCCCTCCCCCGTTGTTGTTAAGAACTACAATAGTAATTGGATAATCAGATTCTTTTAACATTGCCAATGAATTAAGATCATGAAAAAGGGTCAAATCACCTATGAGCAGTGTTACCGACTTTTTTAAACCTACAGACCAGCCCACGGCTGTGGCCACACATCCATCTATACCACTGGCTCCCCGATTAAATCCTATCGGGATTTCTGGTTCCATTTTATCCAAATACTTATCCATCATTCTGATCGAAAGACTGTTACCCAAAAAGAAGGCGCTATTTCTGTCAATATGACGGGAGACTAATCTTGATACCAATGCCTCACTTAATAATGATTCATTATCAATTTTTTCTGAAATTTTCATTTCATTATTATTATATCTTTTAACAATTCCATCCAACCATTTTTTGTCAGGCTGGCAATCTTTTATATGGGGAAGTAAACCATTGATAAACGAATCTACATCACATTGAAATCTTTCGGTAACAATATGCGAGGGATCATTGCGGAATGGATGACTATCGATATGAATATAATTTTCCGGTTTGAGTTCACTTATCCATTCATTTAATTTTTTGGAGGTCATCACCCCCCCAAAATGCAAAACTATATTCGATTTTATTTCATCAGTGATGCTATCATTATCCAACAACAACTCATGATTAATAACATTAGGAGAATTATTACATTTTAATCCGGATGTAATATCAGCAAAGATTGGATAACCGATTGTTTTAGCAAATTTTATGATTGATTCACGAGCAGCATCACTCTCTACCCTTCCGCATACAATAATCCCTCTCTTATTTTTCATTATTTTATCAGAGAGTGATTTTATCTGCGTTAAATCCGGCAGTAAAGTTGACTTATAATATTTGGTATAGGGCAGATTACTCTTTATCCAATGTGAAATACCCGACAGATAATCACCAAAATCAACTTCGTTATCATCCGGCGTCAATGGTTCCCTTAACATACAATTCAGATGCACTGGTCCGGGAATATTACCCTGCGCCTGATAGGCCGCCTGATCAATAGTCGTTAATAAATATTCCGGAGTGATTTCTGTTGATGGACAGGGGATATCCTGAAACCATCTGGTATAGCCGCCATACAATTTCACCTGATCGATAGTCTGATTGGCTCCGGTATCACGAAGTTCCGGTGGACGATCGGCGGTTAAAATTATCATTGGTATCCGTGACATCGAGGCTTCGATTACTGCCGGAAAATAATTTGCCGCTGCGGTTCCCGAAGTACAGACCAGTACCGCCGGTTTGCCGGTGGCTTGTCCATAACCCAATGCAGCAAACCCTGCTCCCCGTTCATCAAAGTGAATGGTGCTCTTAGCACTTTTTGTAAGAGATACGGCAAGGGTTAGAGGAGTAGACCGTGAACCAGGAGAAATAAAAAATTGATTTATACGGTTACGAATTAGTTCTTCAACTATCAGTTGTGTCCAGAGAAAATTGATATGCGAATACTTAGTATTCATAAATTACTTTCGGAATTCAGGATAATACCTTCATGAACGTGGCAATCTTGCTTTCAATCTCATTCCATTCGTTGTCAGGATCAGACCCTTTTACAATCCCTGCCCCGGCATAAATATGCAATTTGTTTTTAACAATCAGGCCCGAACGAATGGCTACCGCAAAATCGGCTTTATCTTTGCTTATCCAACCGATCGGTCCGGTATACCAACCCCGATCAAATGGTTCTATTTCAGAAATTAAATCAACAGCTTTTTCCTGAGGATACCCCCCGACTGCGGGGGTTGGATGCAGATTTCCAAGGATATCCTGATCCGTTATCCCCTCTTTGAGCTTCCCTTCTATTCCGGTCATCAGATGCTGAACTCTCGCCAGTTTCATTAACGTAGTCTCTTTATCAACCCTCAGCTTACTGCAAAGTCGGTCAAGATTATTTTTGATTGATTTGGATACAAAACTCTGCTCCCGAATATCTTTCTCCGAATTCAAAAGCTCATTCCCCAACCGGTTGTCTTCATCAGATGTTTTCCCTCTGACCCGGGTTCCAGCCAAAGCTTCGGTTATTATCTGATTTTTGTTGCGATGATATAATCTCTCCGGCGAAGCTCCAATAAAGGCATAGTCCTTTTCCGGTTGGAAGCAAAAATGGAAACAACCAGGGGTTGATTTTTTTAAACTTCTCAAAATAAAAACAGAATCAAGGTTTTCAGAAAATTTAACAGTCGATTCACGAGCCGTAACAAGTTTTTCAATCCTGCCGGTTTCTATCAAATCAAGAATTTTCTTAACATTAATTTGCCACCCATCCTGATCGGGATTATCAGTACGATTTAATATTTTCGGAATAGTAAAATCATTATATATATTATCAAACTGTAAGGAGTCTAACTCCTCTTCTATTGTATTAATTTTATCGAGATCATCGGGAAATTTCAGGTTACAGATAAATTCATTCCCTGTTTCGGATTTAGTGACTTCAAACCTCGGCAAAACGAACTGAGTGCAGCTTAGCTGCTCCCATTGCTTACTTCTATTTTTTTTATTAAATGGAATTCCGCCAAAATAACGAATTTTGTTTTCAAATTTATCTAAGTTAAGTTCATTAATCTTGTTACAA
>JBDRQG010000007.1:0-2881 GCA_043826475.1 bacterium | reverse complement strand
ATCACGACCACAATCAGAGGATCATCCCTGGAAGAATTCAATTAAAAAGAAGTATCTATATGAAAGAATTGGAAAACATTAACAAAAAACCGGACATTTCTATTTTGTTAAAAACAGGACATTTCTATTTTGGCTTGACAGAGCGGTTATGCCGCCTTGACGGAGGGGATGGCTTTAGGTATCATTCCCAATTGAATTAAAGGAATAATGAATTTATAAAAATATAGGGTAATGATTTTATGAAGATCAAAAATATTTTATTGATTTTATTAGTTTTATTAATTGTTGTTCAGATTTTTCTTATAAGATGGCTGACGACCTCTGAAGTAAGTAAGCTCTTTGAGCCGGTCAAAGGAGAACTGATCAAAATACCTTATGCCGATGTTGAATTTAAACCTATTGCTATTACTACCAAAGACAGCGTTACGCTTAAAGGTTGGGAAATCTATGCCAAAAATAATGACAGCACTACCCCCTGGCTGATTTATTTCCATGATCGGGGGCATGAGGTCTCTTTTTATTTAAATGAGTATCTTCAGTTGAGAAACCTTGGTATGAATATTCTGGCAGTAGATTATCGAGGGTTTGGTGAAAGCGGAGGTGAGATCAGCGAAGCGGGTTTATATCTCGATGCTGATGCCATATACTATCATATCCGCTACAAGAAAGAAATTCCCTTTAACCGTATAATCATATACGGCGAAGGGATAGGGGCGGCCGCAGCTGTTGATTTAGGACAGAATGTTAATGCCGGAGCAATTGTTCTGGTCAATCCATTTACGTCGGCTCCTGAACTCTTAAAAGGCTGGTATCCATATGCCTGGCCGAAAATATTTTCCAATCTAAAAATAAATTCATTAGAAAAGATAAAAAATATTAACACGCCTAAAATATTTGTAACTAATCCGGAAATATCATACATCCCTTCTGAGCAATGCGAAATTCTATTTGATAATTCAAAAAAATATCGCTGGCGTCTGAAAAAGGTGCTAGAGGAAGGCATCAATCAAAATGCATATTATAATAATTTGGTACAATTGTTAAACAACAATGCCCGCTTTAATCTTGGATCGCCCCCCTATTCTCTGGCTGATACTCTTTTAAATACGATTAACAAACAGGGAATAGGAAATGCTTTAAGGCAGTACCATTACATTACTCTTGATACTGCTGCTAACTATGATATGAGTGAGTACCAGTTGGATTATCTGGGTGATAAGTTATATGATGAAGACAGAGTGCGTGAAGCATTGGAGATCTATGCTCTTAATCTCAATGCTTATCCAAATTCTGGAAATGCAATAAAGAAAAGAATAAAAGCGTCTCAAGAAAAAGATCCTAGCAAATAATAGATAACTATAACACAGAATTTCAAACCAATGGAGTTAAATTATGCGCAAGCTTGTTCTGCTCGTCTGCATATTGGTGGCTTTGCCACTTTTATTTACTTCAGAAACTATTGCCGGAGTTATTCCGACATGGGAATCACCATCGGGGAAGCTGGGCTTCTACCCGATTTCAAATGAAATATCGTATTATAAAAACTACGATGACGCCGGCGAGGGTCGGGGAACAACCCTGCAGTTTGTAATGATAAATTCATTCAAATTTTTTACTACTTTCAATTTTGAATTTACCGCTGACTACAATTTTGATTTGACATACGATTTTGATAATAATGATTATATGAATGACCATTATATTGAACTCTCATTAGTAAAGCCGATTACCAGCCTGATAAGCATTAATTATCAGCGGGTGATCTCATCGTTTGAAACGGAATCGATAAATCAGTTTGGACTTAGATTGACATTTTAGCCGTAAAGCAGCT
The DNA here is from genome assembly GCA_043826475.1 of bacterium. Lineage (GTDB taxonomy): Bacteria > Zixibacteria > MSB-5A5 > GN15 > FEB-12 > DAOWMZ01. Next base: position 1,050 of record JBDRQG010000007.1, on the reverse strand, counting down.
ATTTTAAGGTTATAGAGTATATAAAATATTGTGAGTTGAGAGTGAATTGGCAATTGAACAGATTTTTTGATTTTTCATCTAACCAGATTAAATTTCTGGCTTTGCTCTCAGCTACGATAATCCTGATGGGTTTGTATCTTTTAATCCAGGCCTATGCTTCTCCCCAGCAGGATTCGCCCCCGTTTAAAATTTATGTAGGCGATGATGAACAGCAGTTTGAGGGGATATTTATTCTTGATCCCAATACCGCGCCGGCTGACTCGCTTGAGCTGCTCCCCGGTATCGGGAAAGGTTTGGCCGATCGGATTGTTGAGTATCGGATGACCAATCATTTTGATAAGGAAATCGATATTACAAATGTCAAAGGTATTGGTGCAAAGACCTATGAGAGACTCAGGCCCTATCTGAAAGTAAAAAAATAATGACGGACAGCTATACCAGAATCGGAGTTGATCTGCGCGATAATGTCTATTATGCCGCCCGGGTTTTGCATGGTACCGGACGGCTGCAGGTCAAAGCTCTGATTCGATATGAAAAAGATCATTTGAGCGACCATCCCTTATTAAATTCAGGTAAAGTAATCCTCTCGATACCGGAAAACAAAGCTATCGTAAAAAAGATTAAATTAAACGATGTAAAAATCGAAGATTTTAAGAATCGAGCCAGTTTTGAATTATTGCAATCGATACCTGATAACCCTGATGATTATTACAGTGAAATTTTAGAAACCGGAATAAAAGGAATATACCTGGGATTAGCCGCGCATAAAAAGGATTTGGAATCATCAATAATCGACCCCTTTTATAAAGCCGCTAATTTAAACGAGAGGCCGGGTACTCAGGTTCGGGGAGCTGCTCTGGGAATGGGGTATATTACCTTCTGCAATCATGAAAGCGGTGATCTGATCGTGTTAGTAGACATCTATGGGGCAATGGCTTCTATTTGTTTTGTTTATAAAAGAAATGTTATCGGAATTGCAAACATACAAATGAAAAAGGCTGACATCACCAACGAAAGGAGATTGAATTCCTTTGCTGTGGAGCTTAAAAC
>JBDRQG010000006.1:0-12766 GCA_043826475.1 bacterium | reverse complement strand
CTTGGCTTGCGGATGTCCAAAGGGATCAACCGGTCTGCCTTCAGAAAACGATTTGGGATATCGCTTCGCAATCGCCTTGATAAAAAACAATACGATCTTTTTATCGAATCCGGCCATTTAATCCCTGACAAGGGGAGGCTCCGTCTCTCTGATGAGGGCTTTTATCTTGCGGATGAGATTACCAGAAGATTGGTTAAGTGATAGTTAGTCTTACCATTGTAATTTATTTAATTCTCGCCTGCAACCTTTCCATTACAATGCTCGTAATCAATAATAAATAATGATTACTCTTGATTGGAGAGAACTATGTCTATAAAAATTACCACCACAATTATCACCCTTTTTACGATGGTGATTCTTGCTTCCGTTGTCAATGCTGACACTATGTTTGCTAAATTTTTCGATAAAGACAGAATCAAGGGATCAGGAACATTGATATCGGATTTCAGGGATGTAAACGAATTTAATAAAATCCGCATCTCCGGTTCTGCCGACCTCTACATCACTGTAGGTGAAAAGCAATCGATCAAAGTTACTTTTGATGACAACATAATCGAATATATCCAGACCGATGTAAAAGGAAAGACGCTTCAAATTGACTGTGATGTATCCTACAGTTCGAGAAAAGATTGTCGTATAGATATTGCCATACCGGAACTAAAAGGAATAATCCTCAGTGGATCAGGTGATGTTCATATTGAAAATCTAAGAGGCGATTTTTTTGAATATACTCTCAAAGGATCGGGTGATATGGATGCCCAGGGGGAAATTGAAGAATTGGAACTCAATCTCTATGGTTCCGGAGATATCAATACTCGCGAACTAAAAGCACAAAATGCCGTAGCTGTTATTAAAGGTTCCGGAGATATTGATCTCTACGCTGATAATACCCTTGATTGTGCTGTTTATGGCAGCGGCGACATAGAATTTTATGGCGATCCCAAAGACGTCACCAGACATGTGGCTGGATCCGGGAGCATCAAAAAACGATAATCCTGTCTATTTTCATATGATTTATAAAACCGGCGATTAAATTATCTCCGGTTTTTTTAATAAAAAGAGCCCCAAAATCGACATATTTTACATTAATAGTAAATGTTGAATTTAACCTCTTAAAAATTATTGTAACTTATTTACAGACATAAGCTTACTTAATTCAATTTACTTGCTAAAAGTATTAAATTTTTGTATCTTTTGGGGTTATAAAAAACTGTTGAAACTGCAAATTTAGAGTATGAATTTTACTGAAGGAAAACGAGAAAAAGCCAATATTTACAAGCTATCCGGAGCTCTGGATGCAGTGGTCAAATCACTCGGTTTGACAAAAAAATACTATGGCTGGCTGGTAGTTTCGAACTGGCCCATTATTGCCGGAGAACAGGTAGCCAAAATTTCCAAAGCGACCCGTTTCAACGAAGGTGTTTTATATATTGCTGTTGAGGATTCGGCCTGGCGTCAGGAATTATCGATGCAGTCCGAATCGATTATGGAATCAATTCGCCGACAACCATACGGAAAAGTTGTTAATCAACTAAGGTTCGTTAAAGGCGAGAAAGGATAAAGATTTTAAATGGCCACCAAAGTTGAGTCAAAGAAAATGAAAGATAAAGTAATCACTCAATCCTACGATGCTGCCACAATCAAAGTGCTTGAGGGTCTTGAAGCTGTCCGTCGTCGGCCGGCTATGTATATCGGTGATATCGGCCAGCGCGGACTTCACCACATGGTTTATGAAGTCGTCGATAACTCAATCGATGAAGCCATGGGCGGGCACTGTGATAAGATATTGGTCGAAATCGAAAAAGATGAATCTATTATTGTTACAGATAATGGCCGAGGAATTCCGGTTGAAGAACATCCCGATGAAAAAATTTCCGCTCTTGAAGTTGTCATGACCAAGCTCCATGCCGGAGGTAAGTTCGATCATAAATCTTATAAAATATCAGGCGGTTTGCACGGCGTGGGTGTTTCGGTTGTTAATGCGCTATCCATATGGTGCTGGGTAGAAGTTAGCCGCGATGGCGAAGTTTATCGCCAGGAATACGAACGGGGTGAGCCCAAAGGCGATGTCAAAAAAGTCGGCAAAAGCAAAAAGGATGGCACCAAAACCGGATTTATGCCGGATGCTGAAATTTTCCCATCGATCAGTTTTAAATTCGATATTATCGCTTCTCGCCTGCGTGAACTGGCTTTTTTGAATCAGGGACTTACGATAGATCTGATTGACCACCGTACCGGCAAAAAACTTAATTTCCTTGCCAAGGGAGGACTTTCATCGTTTGTCGAATATATCAACGAAAATAAAACGCCCTTGTTTAAAAAGCCGATCCACTTCCAAAAAGCCAAAGATAATGTCGAAGTTGAAGTTGCCATACAGTACAATGAAGGTTATTCCGAATCGGTTTTCTCATATGTTAACAACATTCATACCATCGAGGGTGGAACGCATCTTACCGGATTCCGCACCGCTCTTACGCGTACCATCAACAACTACGCTCTCAAATACAATCTGGTAAAAGTAAATGGCATCAGTCTTATCGGCGAGGATAGCCGCGAGGGACTTACAGCGGTAGTATCAGCTCGTGTGAGCGATCCACAGTTCGAGGGCCAAACCAAAACCAAATTGGGCAACTCGGAAGTGAGAGGTATTGTTGAAAGCATCACTAATGATTATTTAGGATCTTTTTTCGAAGAGAACCCATCGATTGGTAAAAAGATTGTCGAGAAACTTATTTCAGCAGCTACTGCTCGTGAAGCGGCCCGAAAAGCCAAAGAACTTACCCGCCGTAAAACCGCTCTGGACAGCGCCTCCTTACCGGGAAAGCTGGCTGATTGCTCGCTGAGCGATCCGGAATCATGTGAAATTTATATTGTAGAGGGAGACTCGGCCGGAGGTTCAGCCAAACAGGGGCGCGATCGTCGTTTCCAGGCTATTCTCCCATTGCGCGGAAAAATTCTCAACGTCGAAAAAGCCCGTATCGATAAAATTCTTTCCAACAACGAAATTCGTTCACTGATCACCGCGCTCGGATGCGGGATCGGGGAAGAATTCGATGCCGAAAAAGTCCGTTATCACAAAGTCATTATCATGACCGATGCTGACATTGACGGCGCTCATATTCGTACCCTGATTCTGACATTCTTTTTCCGCTATATGAAATCACTGGTAGAAAAAGGACATATTTTTATTGCTCAGCCGCCGTTGTTTTTGTTAAAGCACGGCAAAAAACAACAGTATGCCTACAGCGATGAAGAAAGAGATAAACTGATAAAGACATTCCCTCCCGGCGTCGCTATTCAGCGCTACAAAGGTCTTGGAGAAATGAATCCTGATCAGCTCTGGAAAACGACGATGGATCCTGAGACGAGAACATTGCTTCAGGTCTCGGTCGAAGATGCCGCTGGCGCGGATCATTTATTTAGTGTGCTGATGGGTTCCGAAACCGGCCCCCGCAGCAAATTCATTCAAGAGAATGCATTGTACGTGAGGAATCTGGATATATAGGTGGAGTTAAGTTCAGTAGGGCAGGTTCGTCTTCGAACCTGCCATTCTTCTATTCATTATTTCAATAAATCTTTAAATCGATGAAAATAAATGGCGGATCCGAAATCGGATCCACCCTACAAAACATATTTATTGATTTTTTCATGTTGCGTCAGGTCTTGCACTGCGAAGCAGAGTGTGACCTGACGCTTGATACAAGATAGGCTGAGTGTCAGGTCACAATCCGCTAAAGCGGATCAAGACCTGACACAACTTTAAAAAATTTTTTCTTGATTTTAATTATTGAAAGGGATATCATACTATTAATTTATGTACAAAATCAGTTTATGAGGTGGTCTTATGGATTACTTCCTGAAGATTAAAGCTTGGATCCTTTTCTCACTGCTATTTGGCTTTAGCTTCATAATTATGACTGTAATTATGATTAGTAGAAATATAGTGATTATAAATATAGCAACGGATCTAATAACGTTTTTTTATTCCGTCATATTTTTTGGATGGTCCTGGACAGTAGGTAATTATCTCAATAGTAAAATACATGAGGGAATTCGACCTTACTCTCCTTTTTTTCGTTTTGGTACAATATATAGTACAATCTACATATTAATTTTTATTATTTGGTTTAGAATCACTATAAATAGTGGGGTTGTAACTGATTACTTCCCTCTACTGTTCCTGTTGCATATATTTGCAATGATCTGTATGTTCTATATGTTCTATTTTATTGCTAAGAATTTGGTCTTGGTGGAACAGAATAGAAATATTGTATTTTCCGAATTTGCCGGATCTTTCTTCATGATGTGTTTTTTTCCTATAGGGATATGGTTTATTCAACCAAGAATAAACAAAATACACCAAACAGAAATCGAAGCCCATCTGTGATGTGTCGAAACCACAAGAATATGACCAACAATACTATTTTCCGGTTGAATCTTTTCTATCTGGCGGATTAATAACCTCATCGGGGATTTGGACTTTGGGCTTGAACAGGCCCAGATAGCGCTGGTACCATTTCCAATTCTTTTTTTCCTTTTTCATGAACTTTTTAATCCGTTTCTCCCGCGCATAAGAGACCGCATCCAACGCTTCTATTTCAAGGATCATCGTCTCAATCGATTCCCTCTTCTCCAAAGCAGAGCGTAAGGTATTATAATCCTTGAAATTGAAAACAGTCTGAACAATCGGTTCAAAAAAGACCAGGGCCTGCGAGCCGATATAATTTAAAGGTTTGACCGATTCCAAAAAGACAATCGCCGGGACAGCCATCCGCCGATCGACAACTTGTTTGGCAACTTTTTTTAGTACCGCCATTTCTTCTTCCGGTAACGGCGGTTTTTCCGCATCGGGAAATTCGGTGCTCCCTTTGAAAAAACTCATTTCTTCTCCTCCTCTATTTTTTCGGGAGGATTGGTATTAATATGAGCTTTCACATACTCCATCACTTCATCCCTGTTATTAGAAAACATGACATACAAACCGCGGAAATTTTCCATCCGGGTCGGACGAACAAACGGAGAAAGGAGGACTCCGTTTTTATCAGGATAAAATGAACGAAATATTTTCCATTCTTTGTGCAGGGTCTGGGTGGTGGTTTTGATCGAAATTTTTTCATCGGTCATACGATAGCAGGTCGGGAAATAATATTTAGCTAACGATGCGAACATAACCAGCAAGGACAGAAATGAAAACCCCTTGGAGTCAGTAGCGGCAAAAACAAGCATTGATATAACAAGAACAAAAACGCTCACGCCAAGTGTCACCCAGGGTTTGCGGGTAGCAGGATGGCATCTCCACTCTAACACATTTGTTTCATCAGAAACATTCTTATCAACGGGGGTTATTTCCCCTTTGTTTTCGATGTCGTTCATTTTTTGAGATCGTCTAAATTCCGATAGCGTTCTTCTCTGATTTTCTTGACCATATCCATGATCTCTTCCGGCTCAATAATTTTCTTTTCGATAAGGAGCTGCACCAATGCTGCCAAATCGAGATTGTTTATCAGAGCCAGTTGTTCAAAGGTGACATCTTTTATTTCGCCGTTTACAGATAATTTAAGAGCTACATTTTTTTCAGACATATTTACCTTTCGGGCATTCAATGCTAAAATATTTAATAATCAATATAACGATTTTGATGCAAGAAGGGAAGTAAAGTTAGGAAATAGTTTATTCGCTAGAATCGTTTTGAGAAGGTGTTTTGGTCAGGTTAAGCGGCATTGCTTCTTCGGCGATTATTCGATACAAAGGCATTTCAATATTTTCCCGCTTGCTGCCAAAAGTAATAATCCCTGATGCTCCGCCATATTTATTAGTTTGTTTAATTTGTTCGGTTAATCCCAATGCCGATCGGCCGCTATTCAAATAGGCCTGGCAGATCAAAGTCATGGCATCATAGCCAAGATTGGAGAGGCGTTTGGGCAGTTCACCGTAGCGGTTATCATATTTAGCGACAAATTTAGTATAACCTTCGGTTGGAGCTTCATTCATAAACGGCGATGGAAAAACCGCCCCCTTGGTGACATCATCACCAAGGCGATAGATTGCTTCATCTCCCCAGCCATCAGTTCCAAGATAGGCCGCATTGATATTATAAAAATGAACTTGAGGAAGAAGCAGGCGGATCTGTTTTTGATCGCCGGGCATAAAGAGGCAATCCAAATGGACCGGAAGAACATCAACATCGATCGTATCGCCGCGTTCATCGATATAATAGGTTGAATCCTTTACTGCTCCAAGTATGACCCCTTTTATATCCCTTATGTACTGTCCGAAATCTTTATCGCGGGTGCGATAATATTCGATAGCGACAATTGTCCCGCCCAGCTCCTTGAATCGTTCGATAAAAGCTTGGCTTGTTCGAAGATCCTCTTTTGTGGTTGGTGTAATCAGAGCGGCAGAATCGGCTTTAAGTTCGGTGATGGCATACTCGGCCATGCGAACCCCTTGCAGTTCAATATTGGGCGAAAGTTGAAATGACGATTCCGACAGAAGCGTAATTCCGGCTTCAGTTGCAGCGGGGATCAAAATCGGCAGTTTGCTTTTGTTCATTCGCGCCGAAACCACCGCCGCCTCTTCGCTTGTAAGAGGTCCGATTATGGCATCAACACCAGAGCTGTTCAAATTGCCCGCTATTCTTGCAGCCGAAACCGCATCGCCATAGGTGTCATATGGAGTCAATTTAATTTTAAGGTTATGTTCTTTGCGAAAAATTTCGGCAGCGATGATTGCTCCATTGAAAATGTCCTGGCCAAACGAATTGAGTTCACCGGTAAGGGGAAGGAGTATTGCAATTTCAAGGTCTGTTTTTTCTGCAGCGGTTTGAGAGTCAGAAATATTTATGTTTTCATCACATATTGCAGCAAGTTTATTTGCTTCCTGAAGCATGTTTCTATTTGTCAGTACCGGAACCAATTTGTCAATCAATAAGCATTTTTTTATTTCAGAGAGTTGTTCAAATTCCGAAACATGAACATCTATCGACGACGCATTTTCATACAAAGCCGCCAATGAATTCAAACACAAATAATTAAGAGAGGGATCGTCGCTTATCTGATAGGCTATCAGATATTGTTTGAAAGCATTGTTCAAATCTCCACTGCGGTAATAAGCATTGGCTTGAAAAAAGAGGGCGTATGGTTTTTGATGAGAATCCGGAAAGCGGCTTATAAAAAAAGAAAATCCGGCAATAGCATCGGCATAATCACCAAAATAATATTTGGCTTTAGCCCGGTAAAAGATGAATTGATCGAGATCGGATGAATTGGGGTACTGTCCGGCTAAACCCTCAAAGATGCGGGTCGCCTGCAGATAATCCCCTTCTCTGATCAGGCGTTTTCCTTTGGCGAGAGCTTGTTTGATATTTTGCTGGTCAGCCTCGTTTTCAGCCGTAACTGAACCGGTCAATATTACCAGAAAAAGTAATACAAAAAACCAGCTTAAAAATCTCACACCAAACATAAGGTTTTAGAGCGAATATTTCCCAAAATCTTCAGGGTTAATATTTCTTAATCTATCTCTAAGGGATTCGGGATCGTTCGAAATAGGGGGCATCTCATCGGATTCCACCTGTTCGATATTAAACAGTTCTTCGTTGACAAAAATCGAGGCTCCCGTTTTCAGAGCAACAGCAATCGAATCCGATGGACGCGCATCTATTTCATATTTCTTATCACCGCATCTGAGGTGCAGTACAGCAAAAAAAGTCTGCTCTTTTAGTTCGGTGATTTCGACCCGTTCCACTACTACTTCCAATGTACTGATCACTGTCTTCAGCAGATCATAAGTCATCGGCCGTTTAGATTTGACTCCTGACAGTTCCATCGCTATCCCCCAGGCTTCGGCATGGCCAATCCATATCGGTAATACCTTGTTGAGGCCATCGGGAGATAAAATAACAACCGGCGAGTTGGTCGTCATATCAAGAGCCAGCCCGTCAACTTTTACCTCGAGAAAATTCATCTTATGATTTCTTAACTACCCAAAGTTTAAGATTCGCCGTCACGTCTTTATCAACTTTCAAGGGTATGGTATAAACACCAAGCACCTTGAGAGGAGCTTCAAGCTGAATGGCTCGCTTATCGATTGTAACGCCGTTTTCAGCTAATGCTTCGGCGATATCACCATTGGTAACTGAACCGAAAAGCTTGTCTTCTTCGCCGACCAGAACTTCAATTGAAAGCTCCAGTTTTTCGATCCGCTCTTTGATCACTTCGGCCTGACGGCGTGATTTTTTTTCGCGGATTTCTTTTTGCTTATTGATCTCGCCAATAGCTTTAAGATTGGCTCGGGTAGCCGGAATAGCCATGTTTCTCGGTACGAGGAAATTGCGGCCATAACCACCCTTAACCTCGATCGTTTGGCCCGTAGATCCAACACCCGCGACATCTTCACGTAATATCACTTTCATCTTACGCCCTTTCAAATATCATTGCAACAAAATTATTATCATGTTAATTCTCTAAGCCGGATTTTACGCCAGTCTGAAAAACTGTCAATAAATCCCAGCAGACTTATTCCTGCCCCCATAATTATCCCTGAGGTTGGATTCACCAGAGGGAGGAAGAAAAGCATTATGTAAAACAAAACTTTCATAAGATTTGAAAACCGAAGCTTCCTGAGCATAAATTCCAACAGCGACAGCCCGGCAAGTGAATAAAAAACAGCTAAAATCGCCAGAGCATTATCAGAGGCAAGCTGTATAAAATCTCCACCAATCAGACGGGCTGCAATAAAAACAATTACCACCGGAATAAAACCAAAAGGCATTTGCCAGTATATAAATGGTTCCCATCGGGGGGTTGTCAGATGATGTTTGTCTATCCACCTTGTAAAAAGCATATAACCGACACTAAACTGAACCGCAGTACTTAATATTACAATGGCAGGCATTAACCGGAAAACAATAACCAGAAGTTTATGATACAATTCCATTACCATTCTATTGCTCTCCGGGCTTCCACCTACTATAGCAAATTGACCTTCAACCTGAGCTAACAGTTTCTGAATACTCTCAGCCGATGATCGACTCAAGTCCTGCCAAATTGAAAAATAGTTCAGGACTACAAAAACAATTAGCACCATAATTGAAAATACGTATACCTTCCTCGAACGGTGGCCACGCTGCGTCATCAGGCCGGCTAAATAACCTGCCGACAACAGAACCCCCCAGCCTGTAAAAACATAAGCCATCTGAGATGACTCAATAATCAGACTACCGAGAATCATGGCCAGAATAATACCTGATCCAAGAATCAAATACTGCTTATTAAAAGCCAGTTTTGCTATTCCATAATAAAGATACATCATTAACAAATATGTAATTGGGGCAACAACAATGGTAATAAGTATTACCGATTGCTCCAGCCAGTTTCCAAATGCCAACACCGAGTAAACCAACATAGCCAGTACAATAAGAAATGTTGAGTTTCTATCAGTACCGGAAGCTTTTGGAGAATCTACATTCGGTATTGTGTTATTAACGGTACGATTCACTCTCAAAAGCCATAAAGGCCATCATTCTGGAGCGTTTGATAGAGATCGTCAGACTCCGCTGGTGCCGGGCACAGTTTCCGGATATGCGACGAGGAATAATTTTCCCGCGTTCATTAACAAAACGCCTGAGCAATCTTTCATCTTTATAATCAGGCATTGCATCCCGATTCTCACAGAAATAACAAAATTTTCTTCTTCTTATCATGTTAATCACCTTACTCACCTTTTTCCATAACTGATTATATGAGCATTAAGATTAAAGCTCATCTTCTTCGTTATAATCTTCGGCCTTTGATTGATGGCCAATTTTAGGTTCTTCCACTTCATCAATTTCAGGAATCGATTCTTCTATATCTTCTACCGGTTCATCAAACTGTTCCTCTTCCTCAACCTCAACAGGAGCTGCTGCTTTAGGTCTTGGTTCGGGTCTATATCTTTCCGGTCGCGAATCTCTTCTATCACGATTATCACGACTATCGCGGTTATCGCGGTTATCACGATTATCGCGATTATCACGATTATCACGGTTATCATGATCATTATATGAATCATATGAATCATCTTTGGGGGCATTGAGCCTTTCAAGGCTCCCTTCAAAAAGAATGGTCATATGGCGCAAATAAGATTCGCCGAGATTAAAATGACGATCAAGGATTGGAAGGATTTTGCCTGTCCCTTCATACACAAAAGTTGTGTAGTATCCCTGGGTGAGCTTTTGAATAGGGTAAGCCAGTCTTCTGGTCCCCATCCGATTTTCATGCAGAATTTTACCGCCATTATCAGTAATCAGTTTGGATATCGCTCCAACCTGGTTGTCAATGGTAGCATCATCAGTTTGAGGATTGACTATGAACGTAGTTTCATACGTACGCATTCAATTTCCTCCCTTCGGACGTTGGTTTAAAATCAAACGGCTTAACTTCAATGCGACAAGTTAAGCAGGGTGAACATTATATTTACTCATCGCTTCATCGAAGCGATTATTTATGCTAAAAAGCACAGATTCGGCAGCTTTGTCAAGCATTTCTTCTACAATTGGCAATTCCTCCGGCTCAAATCTACTCAAAACAAAATCAGGACTGCTGATATTTTCAGGTATGGGGCCAATACCCAGACGAAGGCGGGGAAAGTAATCAGTCTCAATAGCTTCAATGATTGACTCCAGGCCGTTATGCCCGCCGTCGCTGCCTGATTTACGAAGCCGTAATTTACCCAATGGAAGATTGAAATCATCGACTACTACCAGCATATTTTCTGGCAGAAGTTCATATCTTTCAAGGAGTTCCTCTACTGCCCATCCGGACCTGTTCATATAAGTCCTGGGCCAGGCTAAAACTATCTTTTCACTGTTATTATCAAATTCACAATAATCGTATAGTTCGGAACTTTTTAGTTTATCGATTTTTTGTGATTTAACCACTCTGTTCAGTACATCAAAACCGACATTATGGCGCGTGCCCCGGTACTTTTCAGTGATATTTCCCAAACCGACAATTAATGAAATCATAAACACAGGCCTTATTTTTACAGGCGATCAAGATATGTTTTTCACCAAATTTGTCAACAAGTTAAGAATGAGTTAAGAATGATTCAAAAGAGGCTTTCTATCATGATATTTATAGCTTATAATTTCAGAATGAATTTAATAATATTATCTAAAGCAGAAAAAGAGGGTGATTTTTTTCATCTTACCGATAAAAGAGCTATTCATATTAAAGAGATATTACGCTCCAAAGAAGGCGATATAATTGAAATTGGTCTTATTGATGGCCCGCAGGGTAAAGCTGAGATCGTTAAAATTGCTGATAGAGAAGTTGTCATTAAGCCTTTCGAACTTAAAGAAATTCCACATCCACAACCGACAATTGATCTTATCTGCGCTCTTCCCCGTCCCCAGACTTTGAAAAAAGTTTTGATTACCTCGGCCACCATGGGAGTCAGGCATCTTTATCTGATCCGAGCCAATCGGGTTGAGAAGAGCTTTTTCCATTCTCCTTTGCTTCTACCAGAAAATTATAATCCTTTCCTTATTGAAGGCTTGTGCCAGGGGAAAAATACCCGACTGCCCCAGGTTTCAGTCCATGACCGCTTTAAGCAGTTTTTTGAGGAAGATTTCCGGGATATCATAAATAAAATGCCTGAAAACGCTGCCCTGCTACTACCGGATTTTGATACAATCCAAAATCTATCCGATGTCTATTCAGCTATAACCAACTCGATGATAATTGCCATCGGCCCTGAGGGGGGCTGGGTACCTTTTGAATTAGATTTGATGAAAGCTGTTGGATTTCAAGGCATTACCCTCGGCAGATGGGTTTTAAGAGTTGAAACAGCAGTCGCGGGCATATTAAACCAGATTGAACTTCTAAAATTGATCAATAACAAATAAAGATAAAATATATCCCCTTATTTTGTTTATCACAATCCATCGTCCCTTCAGGTAATTAAACTAAATTACGATAATATTATATAAGACAGGTAAGGTTTTTTAAACCTGAAAAAAGAGATGGCCATGAAGGGTATTATAGTTCAATGCCTGAAAGAGACAGTTCTATCCAAATTTGGAATTGATGTCTGGGAAAAATCTTTGATTGAGTCCGGGTTTAAGGCAGGGACTATTTTTTCACCAGCAAGCCATATCGATGATGAAGTTTTTAAAACACTGATTCGAAGTTTGTGTAAAAATTTAAAAACCAATTGTGAAAAATTGACTGAAGAGTTTGGTGATCACTGGGTAAATAGTTTCTCTCAGAAAATGTATTCCCATCTTTATTTGAAACATAAAAAGGCTAAAGATTTCCTTCTTGAAGTGGATAACATACATGTCTCCACGACCAGAAATATCGAAAATGCCCACCCGCCAAGATTTGAATGTGAGTGGAAAGACGAATATACATTGATTATGCATTACAAATCTCACCGTGGCTTATTAAATATTCTCATCGGCCTTGTCAAAGGGGTAGGAAAATATTACAACGAAGAGCTGACTATAGAGCAAAAGGGTTCAGATAAAATCGAGATTACTTTCAAAGAAAAGCAGAATCTGAATACCAACGACACCGCAAAAATAAGTTGTGTAAAATAAGCTGTATCAAATAAACTTGATTTTCCTTCAACACATATTGTATTTGAGTAGGTCAGGAGTGAGGTTCCCCTATTTTAATGGACACTTTAATTAGCATATGTTTTTCTATCTTCAAAGTCAACCGGACTTACATATCCGATGGTTGAATGTTTTCTAATACGATTGTAAAAGACCTCGATCCAGGCA
>JBDRQG010000005.1:0-7119 GCA_043826475.1 bacterium | reverse complement strand
ATTGTAGGAACTATATTCCGCCCAAGAAATCAGAAAGTTGGAAATGAAGAGTTAGAAAACTGGTTATCACATCATTTAGATCCTCCAATTGATTTTGATATTTTTGAAAAAGATATTGAGGGGAAGCATTTAGTTATAATTTCTGTAGACGCAGCAAGAGATAGGCCAGTTAAATTTAAAAATAATGAATATATCCGTATTGGATCATATAAGAAAAAATTAGCTGATCACCCTGAAAAAGAAAGAAAGATATGGTCAAAAGGATCAAGTTATTCTTTTGAAAATGCTATAGCCTTGGAAGGATTGTATGATAATGAGATTTTGGATTATTTAGATTGGAATAAATACTATCAACTTCAAAATCAAAATTATCCTACTAATTTTGAAGTAATATTAGATCAACTGCTACAAGATGATTTATTAGTTCAAGAAGGAAACAAGTATAATATTACAAATTTAGGTGCGATACTATTTGCAAAAGATTTAAAAAAATTTAGACGACTTGAACGAAAAGCAATAAGAGTAATAATTTATAATGGAAAAAACCGAACTAGAACAAAACATGAACAAATAGGAAAATTTGGTTATGCTTCTGGATTTGAGGGATTAATTCAATATATCAATGATAAATTACCTACTAATGAAGAGATTGGCATTGCTTTAAGAAGTAATATTAAGGTCTATCCAGAAATTGCTATACGTGAATTAGTTGCAAATGCATTAATACATCAGAATTTTGAAATTAAAGGCGCTGGACCAATGATTGAAATATTTGATGATAGGGTAGAAATATCTAATCCCGGGAAACCGTTAATCCAACCACTGAGATTCATAGACCATACTCCAAAATCTCGTAATGAAAAACTTGCATCAACTATGAGAAGATTTAGTATTTGTGAAGAACGAGGAAGCGGGATTGATAAAGTAATTTATGCAATTGAATTATATCAACTCCCTGCTCCTTTATTTGAAGAAGAATCAGAGTATGTAAAAGTAACTTTGTATTTACCCATTCCTTTCAATAAGATGAAAAAAATTGATAGAATAAGAGCTTGTTATCAACATTGTGTTTTGAAATATGTGTCAAATGATGAAATGTCTAATAGTTCTTTAAGGAAACGCTTAAAAATTAATAAGAGTAACTACCCAATTGCATCACGTATAATCTCAGATACTATTTCTGAAAAATTAATTAAAGAAAAAGATCCATCAAATAAGTCACCAAAATTTACCAGATATATTCCCTTTTGGGCTTAGCCTTTTATGTAACTGCCTTGTTCCTCTTAATGACCGCACTCTCTTTAACCTTTTTTATATCAACAACATATAGCTATTGTTTTTATGTAACAGTCATATATTTATAATCATCATAATAATGCAATATTTTGCATATCTATAAATTAAAAATTATGATTAGTAACAATCTATTCCAATCCCATCTCTTTTTTGATTTCATTTGAGGTTTCCATTACTACGGTAAAATCATAATTGGAGAAAACCAATATAGTAAATCCATTTGTCAGATCGCGTCCGTAAAAGGCACCTATCCCCGGTGCTCCACCCATAGCCATCGACATTCTGTTCGGAGGAATAAATTCGTCACCCGACATTCCCTCATACTGAGACATTATAAAATGGGTGTAATCTTTATTGAGGAGCTTGTAATTTCTGAAAGCTTGATCGAATTTTAGAAAATCCCCAACAGTTGAATATCCTCCACCAGCCGGTGTCCCCCGTACGGATAGCAAATACCTGTTGGTCCAATTATAATCTTTACCCTGAGTATCTTCCTGATTCATATTAGTATATCCGGTAGCAATATTATCAATCACACTATCCCGATGAAATGATCCGGTATTTGTCATCCCGGCCGGGACATAAATATTCTGGTGGATATAATCATAATAATCCATCCCGGTAACAGATTCTATAATCGCTCCCAACACCTCAAAGCAGGTATTACAATGCTGAAAATTAGTACCCGGTTCAAAATCAAGGGGGATATCCTTAATAAATTCCATATACTCCGAAAGTTTTCTTAGATCGTAACGATGTGTTACAAAATATTCGTTCCCCCAGTAGTCTCCCCATCCGGCCCGCATTTGTAATAATTGCCTTATTGTTATTTTATCAGCGATTTCCCGGGGGAAATAATCAAGATATTTTCCGATAGGATCATCGATAGATACCTTACCCTGTTCTAATAGCTGAATAATGCCTATCGATGTGAACAGCTTGTTTATGGAACCTATATTGAATTTTGTATCTATGTTGTTTTTTGCCTTGAATTCTTTCGAGGAATACCCGTATCCATTTTGAAAAAGGGGCTGGCCGTCTTTAGCAATCAGTACTGTTCCCGAAAACTCATTACTATCTGTTTTTTGGGAAAGAATATTATCGATATTCTTCCAGTTGATAGATGCAGGATCAATCGGTTTAGTGTTTTTCTCAACTCCTTTTTGTTCTGTTTTACTTTTTTGGTCGTCAGATTTATATCCTTCCGGCCGCTGGGCAGGAGTCAGCCCCATTGATGCAATCAGATTCGGCTGTTCAACCTCAACACTGATATATAATTTAATAAAGGCATCACGTGAAACAGATTTCAGTAAAAGATTGATTTCGTTTTTTGACGAATTAATAATATCATAAATTTCCAGTTCACCGAACATAGAATTGGTAGTGGTAAAAATTCCGAGATGCATCGTCATCGGAAATGACTCCTTAAATCCCGGAGAATAATTTTTTTCAATATATTCTGTAGCTAAATCTTTATCGCCTTTATTAAGGAGATTGAGAACCTCCCCGGCTCTTACCCCCGCCGGTGTTTCTGGCAATTTTGCATCAGCGAAAACGACCCCGCAAAAGATTAACATTGCCAATGAAAGAAATATCCAATATTTCATAATTACTCCAATTCAATAATATTCAAGGCATAAATAACCCTTTTAAACTAAGACACTTCTTAGATAGGAATGGTTGCAGAAGAAAAATTAATATTTATAAATCAATACAATTACAGTCCGTATTATTTAAAATTGTATAAAATATCTGATACAGCTTACTCAAATTATTCCGATAAAATTTACATACCTTAACTTGATTTTTTTTATGAGGTTGATTTGAATAGTTTTTACAAGATTGAGCCGGAACAGAACCTGATTCTAAAAAAACATATCGGGAATATATCAGTTGAGGATGAAATTGAATTACTGGATAATATCCTGAATGATCCAGAACATTACGAAGGTATGAATGCTATTTGCGATTTTACTGAAGCCACCATGGATTGGAATCTGGGGGATATAGATAAATTCCGCCTTTATGTAGCCATAAATAAAAAAAGAGCTGGTAAATCACGCTGGGCAGTTGTCTTTCCGAAAGGAAAAAACACTTCAACTATCCGATTGCTTATTGCTCTTCACAATTCACTTGAGAAAACAATTAAAGCAAAATTATTTAATTCTTATGAAGAGGCTTTGGCCTGGGTGACTAATGTTTCTGTCTCTGTCAGATAGAATAAGCTCTTGCAATATTAAAAAAAATTAGGTTCGTACATCAAAAAAAACGGCATGTCCTGTTAAAAACACACCGTTATTGTTTTATAAAATAATTTTAGAAAGACAAACCGATTGAAAATTCCCACTGGTTCATTTCCAGATCGATAGTCTGCTGGTCCGGCACTTCCATCGGGTTTGCTCCGGTAACATTGCTGGTCAGAGCATGCATAACAGAAAAGCTGATTTCTTTTTTGGCGCAAAGTTTTCTGGAGAAGCCGAATGTAATATGATGTTCAATTACGCCCGGAGCCAGGATGTTAAACATAACTTCAGTATCGGGGATAGGCTGTTCACCATATGAATAACCTAATCTAATAGGCAGATCAACGATGCCTTCCCATTCCAGACCGAATTTAAAAATAGTCATATCATCCCATCCGAAACCGGAAGCAGAATCTACACCAAGAAAAACACCCTGCTGGAAATATTGTGGATTAAAAAGATTGCCAACTGATTTGACATCTGAATACATAATGGTCTGAACATCAGCAGCCAGGGTAAGAGTACGCGAAGGTTTTACAGCGATACCTACGGTCCAGTTGGCTGGAACATCAAAATCCCCTTTTTCAGCAAATAATCCGGCATATTCATCAAACTCTGACATATATACTTTTGTCTGATAAGATGCTCCGATATGGAAAGCTGGTGTTAGTTTTCCATAGTAGCCGAAACGGGCGCCAAACCCGGTAGAGGTGGCATTGTCATTGTTGGTCAGCTTGGTTGGATCCGATGAAAATCCGCTGAAAGCCTGCAAGCCTTTGGCTTCGAACATTTGATATCCAAAAATACCGGCGATACCCAGTGAATGATTTTCAACAACTTCTCTGGCCAGAGTTGTCATTACAAACAACTGCATCAAGTTCACTCCGGTAGGAGCAGTTACAGGCGCCATCGGATTGTCAAAAACCTTAGTGTCATAATTTGTATTCATCCCGCCATTGCCAAAGATGGAAACACCCAGAGAAGTTTTTGGGTTCAGCATCCAGTTAGCGGCTATACTCGGTATGAAAAAAAGTTTTGAATCACTTTCAACATTCCCTGGTGTTAACGGAAAAGTACCGGCTTGCATAGAGGGGTTACCTGTAACGGTAAAGTTGCGGTTTGGATTGAACAGAGAGATGCCGATGTCGTATCTTCTGCCGAGCTCAAGCATCGCTGCAGGATTTGAAGCAGCAACAAAAGCATCACGAGGCAGAGCAACGGCTACGCCGCCCATCGATTTGCTTTGCACGCCATAACCATGGCTGAAATAACCGTTGGTTGCATTTACTGGTGATACCATTGGCAATGATGCAATAAGAAGTACTGCCAATGATATGAACAGGGTTGTTAGTTTTTGAGACATTATCTATTCCTCTTTAAGTTAATTTCTTGGTTCCTGAAGCGAAGCAATTTCATCATCGTCATAACCAAGAGCTTTAAAATCCATAACACCATTTGCTGCATGGCAGCTGTTGCAGGTTAAAGCCCCATCACGGCGGATGGCATGGCTGGCTTCCAGCAAAGCATCCTGCGGAATCCAGCGAGCTTCTACTTTCTCAAGACTGGCAGCATCATCATAGGCGCAGCGGTTCCAGCCATCAATTTCCATGAAGCGCATGAATTTATCCATCATATAAGCATCGAACATCCAACCATACATTCGCTTCATCATGCTGTTTTCCATTTCTTTTGCTGCAGCCTTATCCGCACTACCGGTTATATAGTAGGTCGGCAGATTATACGGAAGATACATTCCACCGAAAGGTCCTATGTTCTGCAGATCAATATGCTGGCGGCCATTGAATAATTTCATCGGATATATTTGTGACGGCCTCCCTTTTTGTGCGATAGGACGCATCGTCTCTTCATACCATCCTTCATAATCAAAATCCTTAAACTCCGGCCAGATATGTTCGGGTTTGTAGAAGCGGTATAGATTTTTGCCGTTGGGATTGTCACCAATCGGATTGCCTAAGAATGTTCCATCACCATTCCACCAGGCGTAAATAATTCCCTTACCCGGTTCGGTCTCTTTTTTAATATCGTCATAGACATATATTCCGGGATGCTCTTCAAATATTGGATTGGCAAAATCTCGGTAAGTAGCATTGTCCTCATGCAGATTAGGAATGTGGCAGGTTTGGCAGGCGATTTTATCAATATGGCTATTGTAAGCATCCGCCCACTCTTTATTTTCAGAATGAGGTTCATTCCCATGACAATTGGTACATGCAACTTCAACATCCGAAAGATCATTGGCCATCATCGTCGTCGTATGAGTTCCTTTGGCAATATAATGCCCCTGGGTTGTATGACAGTCAATACAATCAACACCTGCTGAAGCATGAACATCCCATTCGGGGGCAAATGGCGTTCCGCGCTTGCTGCCCGGGTGTTTAATACGAGGACGAGTCTGTCCGGGATTGATCAAACTTTCAAAATAAGAGGGGTTGTTTTCATCAATATAAATATCCCCCCCTAAATTGTGCTGATGGCAGCGCAGGCATGCTTGAGATATGGGACGAGTGACCGACATAGCCGCTTTCATGGTACGATCCTGATCCCAGTACCAGCGTCCCTTTTTATCCTGAACAACCTGCTTGTGGTTCATATCATATCCAACCGAATGGCAAATCAAACAGTCTATAGCTTCTTTCTCGCTGCTGCGGGTCCGATAGCCGGGCATCATCTCGCCCATTGGAGCTGTCGGTTGACCACCTATATGGCATTGGCCGCAACCTTCGGAGAGAGTGTCGCCATTTTCAAGGATTACCGGTGCTGCCCAGGCGGTCATCGCAAATGATCCCGGTTTCGGGCAGGGTCGATTTATTTTCCCCATCCGGAAGTTGTCCGCTAACTTGCCATTGAATCCATAAACATTTGGATGATCGGTAGTATAAAAACGATAATGAGCCGAAGTAGTAACGTTCCTCATTAAATCCATCGTCGTTGTTTTTCCGGTCGATATTTCCTGATAGGTAATATCTTTATGACAGGTAAGGCATGTTTTTGGTCCTTCATAAGAAGTAATGCCCGCCTTGCGGAATCTTTCAATATGATTAAACTGATTATCATATTCGGTTGCCAGTTCTGCGGCGATCTTTTCAAATTCTTCAGCATTAACCGGTGGTGATGCAAAGGCAACATCACCCGGTCGATTACCCGAAGGCATCATCTTGTTGATCGATCCCGACCACATCGAACAGCCGCCAACCACTAATACCAGCAATAATAAAAGGGCTGTGGTTTTATATGACTTCATATTTAGGTCCTCCGTCTATTTAATACTATTCAGGTCTTGTTTGTGATCTTTTTCACAAAATTCTTGAGATTTTACAGGATATTTTCAATTTTGTCAAGAAGAAATGATGGAGTGAAAAGGTATTAAAGAGTAATAAAACCCATTAAGTCCCATTGTGGAATAAACTGTATCATGTTCTGTATCAATCTATTACGCTAAATTATGCATTATAGAAAACATTCGTTTTTTCTTGGAACCCTCTTGAAAAAAGTTAGTTATTGATTACTCGCCTAAGGCGATTGAAGCCCATTTTATGTATAATTTTTCATAATATTTAAA
>JBDRQG010000004.1:0-2621 GCA_043826475.1 bacterium | reverse complement strand
CCCCCAATAGTTAATCATGGTATTCCATTATTGGAAGTAAAACATCTCCCTGATAATTGCTTAAAACCAGATTTAAACACAAGTAAGTTTGTAACAAAAGAAGTATATCAACAATGGTTTAGAAGTCATTTACAATCGTTTGATATTATAATCTCTACTGTCGGTACAATTGGAAGAATATGTATTGTTCCACCGGAATCAACTTTAGCTATTGCACAAAATCTACTTGGTATTCGATTTAATACCAATCATGCCACACCGCTATTTATGTATTACCAAATGAGTAGTAAAAGATTTAGAAATGCTATAGATGCAAGGTTAGTAATTACAGTCCAAGAAAGCATTAAACGTAAAGATCTTGTAACAATTGACCTTTTAAAACCTCCTATTGGATTACAAAGAGTATTTGATAAATATGTACGACCTAATGTAATGTATCAGTTGTCTGATAATGATCTATCTTTATCTAAATTACGTGATACTCTCCTCCCCAAACTCATCTCCGGTGAGTTGCGCCTGCCTGCCGAAGCGCTTGAGGGACTTGCAGCGCAGGCAGGGGTGCCGGATGTGGAAGCAATCTTGAAAGAGGCGGGAGTATAATAAAATGGAACAACTATTAACTATATAAGAGGAGTTTTCGTATGATCGTTCAGCAATATTCTGTCAATCAGCACCCTATTCAATCTCTGCTGACCTGGATCCAGTCCGGTGAAATTGCTATTCCTGAAATCCAGCGTCCCTTTGTGTGGGATGGTACAAAAGTCCGTAACTTAATGGATTCCCTTTATCGTGGCTATCCCATTGGCTATTTAATTACCTGGCGAAACCCTAATGTTCGGCTAAAAGATGGTACTGTTTCAGTAGGCAAACGAATTCTGATAGACGGCCAACAAAGAGCCGCTGCTTTAATGGCTGCACTACAGGGTCAGATGACCGTGACTAAAGATTATAGAAAAGTGCATATCCGTATTGCTTTCCACCCCCAAGAGCGTCGTTTCGAAGTAAGCAATCCGGCCATTGAAAAAGATAAGGCCTGGATTTCTGATATTGCTCAAGTTTTTGCTCCCGGTTTTAAAACACGCCAGGCAGTTGATGAATACACTCGGCGAAATGATCTCGAAGATAAAAACACTATTGATGAAAGCCTGGAATCTCTGAAGGGAATTGTTAACAATCCCATTGGACTGATTGAAATCAATGCTGATTTGGATATCGAGACAGTTACTGAAATATTCATCCGTATTAACTCTGCTGGTGTTGTGCTTAGCCAGGCGGATTTTGCTATGTCTAAAATCGCGGCTAATGAGACTTACGGCGGTCATGTATTACGGAAAGCTATAGATTACTTCTGCCATTTGGCTGTTGCACCAGAGTTCTATGAGCAACTAGTCGAAGTCGATAAAGCATTTATCGAAACCAATTACTTTCAAAAGATGTCTTGGTTACGCCATGAAAACGATGAAATCTATGATCCATCTTACACCGATATGCTACGGGTTGCATTCACATCCGAATTTAAACGCGGGCGACTGGATGCTTTGGTTGCTCTGCTTTCCGGTCGTAATTTCGAGACACGCGAATACGAGGAACGAATTGCCGAAGAGTCCTTTGCTCGCCTTGGAAAAGGTGTGTTAAACTTTATGAATGAAACCCACTTCAAACGATTTGTAATGATTTTACGGTCAGCTGGTTTTGTTGACGCATCACTGATCCGCTCCCAAAATGCTGTAAACTTTGCATATATCGTATATTTACATTTACGCGAAAAGGGGTGTTTTCCTGCTCTGATAGAATCGTCCGTTCGACGTTGGTTTGTATTATCTATGCTTACTGGACGCTATTCAGGTAATCCAGAGGGCCAATTCGATCAAGACATTCGTCAAATCAATGAATTAGGATTCGAGCAATTCCTACAAAAGGTTGAGAATGCTGAACTGTCTGATGCTTTTTGGGAATTTGGGCTGCCACAACAGATAAATACATCGGTAGTTACCAATCCTTCTTTTAAAGTCTTCCTTGCTGCACAGGTAAAACTGCAGGATCATGGCTTTTTATCCCGAGATATTACAGTACACGATTTAATTATACATAAAGGGGACTATCATCATATATTCCCTCGTGATTACCTAAAGGAAAAAGGTCTGAGTCGTAGTCAATATAATCAGGTTGCCAACTATGTGATGACGCAGAGTGAAATCAACATTGCCATTGGTAATAAGCCCCCTTATGATTACTTTCAGCAGGCATTTGATCAATGTAATGGCGATGGGTTGAAATACGGCGGTATTACACGAAAAGAAGAAATGATAGCAAATCTGGAAATGAACTGTATTCCATACGATCCGGAATTGCTCACAATTGAAAGTTATGATGCATTTCTGGAGAAACGCAGATCACTCATGGCTCATAAAGTAGAAACGTACTATCATACATTATAGTGATGAACTACATTAGGATAAATAATGGGAAAGATTACCGAATCAGCCATTGAAGAAACCGCCCTGTCATGGTTTGAAGACCTCGGCTATGCGGTCAAGTTCGGCCCCGACATTGCCTTTGACGATCTCAAACCAGAAAACACGGGCAGACATGTGAATTTGGAGAATTGAAAATGAACAACG
>JBDRQG010000003.1:0-8006 GCA_043826475.1 bacterium | reverse complement strand
TTTTGATCTGGCATAACCCTCACCGTAATAATTAAATCACCATTTTTTTGACCGTTATGTCCCGGCATTCCCTGTCCGGATAATCTTATCTTTCCCCCGTTATCAATCCCGGCCGGAATTTTGACATTGAGCTTTTTACCTGTCTGCTGAATATGAAGTTGCCGCTTTGCACCTTTTATTGATTCTAAAAAAGTTACACTTAGTGTCGCTGATAAATCCTGAGCCTTCAACTGGCGCGGTGTTGTTCTCTGACTAAAACCACCCTGTCCCCCGCCACCAAAGAATTGGGCTAAGATATCTTCCATACCATCAAGACCGGCGCCACCGAATCGGAACGTTTGGAACCCGCCCCGGCCGCCCTGTCCCTGGCGCATGAAATCGGAGAAATCAAAGCCTCCTCCTCCTGCACCACTTGGTCCTCGACCAGCACCGGCAAACGATCCGCCATACTTGCGGATGGTATCGTATTCCTGGCGTTTCTTTTTGTCGGAGAGAGTTTCGTAGGCTTCGGAGATATCCTTGAATTTCGATTCGGAGGTTTTGTCGCCTCTATTTCTATCAGGGTGATATTTTTTGGCGAGAGTACGAAACTTGGATTTGATTTCCTCTTCCGAGGCGCTTTCGCTAACGCCCAATATGTCGTAAAAGTTTTTGCCCATGCAATATCATTGCCTTTTAATTCTAAGTAGTCAACAGTTTTAAATTGTCGAAACCACAGGGGTTTCGTCCTTCAAAACTGGCGGATCCGAAGACGGATCCACCCTACACATAACATAAAGTCATCCGATTTCTTTTGTTTTTCATTTAAGTCCGGCAGATGAAGTCGTCTGCCGGGCACATAATACCAGGGGCAGATGTGGACATCTGCCGCCCACACAATTTCAATGTTATTCATATCAAATTTTTATGAACAAATGGTTACATAGTATCCTTTAGGGTGGCCCACCATTTATGGTGGGATTTAATTTCCCCTCCCTAAAGGGATGGGCAACCCATCTTTATACATTACTTCACTTCTTCGAAATCAGCATCAACAACATTGTCGTCCTGTTTATTTGATGAGCCGTTGCCGCTTCCTGATTGAGAAGCACCATTATTGCCACCCGGCTGGGCATGTGCTGTTGACTGATACATTTCAGCCGAGGCGGCCTGCCAGGTCTGGTTCAAAGCTTCGGTTGATGATTTCATTTCATCAATATTCTCGTTCTTGAGAGCCTCTTTTACCCGTTCGGTTGCGGCGCCAAGTTTTGTTTTGGTTTCAGAACTCACTTTATCGCCATATTCTTTTAACTGTTTTTCGGACTGGAAGACTGCCGCGTCGGCCTGATTGCGAATTTCGATTTTCTGTTTCTTTTCCTTA
This sequence comes from bacterium, assembly GCA_043826475.1. GTDB lineage: Bacteria > Zixibacteria > MSB-5A5 > GN15 > FEB-12 > DAOWMZ01. The sequence continues at coordinate 6,646 of JBDRQG010000003.1, read as the reverse complement.
TCTTCAGCCGCATGGACTTTGGCGTCATTAACCATCCGGTCAATTTCATTTTTACTCAACCCTGAAGCAGCCTCGATCTTGATATGCTGCTCCTTGCCGGTCGCCATATCTTTGGCCGAAACACTCAGGATACCATTGGCATCGATATCAAAAGTCACTTCAATCTGAGGCAGACCTCTTGGGGCTGGCGGAATTCCATCAAGCACAAAGCGTCCGATAGTCTTGTTATTAATCGCCATCTCGCGCTCGCCCTGAAGAACATGAATATCCACCTGGGGTTGATTATCCGAGGCAGTCGAGAATATCTGCGACTTCCTGGTCGGAATTGTAGTGTTGCGTTCGATCAGCCTTGTTGATACTCCACCAAGGGTTTCTATTCCCAGGGACAGAGGGGTTACATCGAGAAGCAAAACATCTTTAACATCACCGGTCAGGACACCCCCCTGAATAGCGGCGCCGATAGCAACCACCTCATCAGGGTTGACCGATTTATCCGGTTCCTTGCCAAAGAATTTTTTGACCAGTTCCTGAACCTTTGGCATACGAGTCATACCACCGACCAGAAGGACATCATCGATCTGGTTTATTTTCAATTTGGCGTCATCAAGGGCTTTCTGCACTGGCGCCATCGAGCGTTCCAGAAGATCATCAACCAACTGTTCATATTTGGCTCTGGTAAGGGTCAGGTTCATATGTCTCGGACCGGATTGATCGGCCGTCACAAACGGCAGATTGATCTGGGTCTGCATTGTCGAACTCAATTCGATCTTGGCTTTTTCAGCCGCCTCACGAAGACGCTGGAGAGCCATCGGATCTTTGGAGAGATCGATACTATCAGACTTTTTGAATTCATCAACCAGCCAGTCGATAATCCGTTTGTCAAAATCATCACCGCCAAGATGGGTATCGCCATTGGTGGAGAGAACCTCGAATACGCCATCACTTAACTCAAGGATGGAAATATCAAAAGTACCGCCGCCAAGGTCATAGACCGCAACTTTGCCGACCTTCTTTTTATCGAGGCCGTAAGCCAGTGCGGCAGCTGTTGGTTCATTGATAATACGCATCACTTCGAGTCCGGCAATTTTACCGGCATCTTTGGTTGCCTGACGCTGGCTGTCATTAAAATAAGCCGGTACGGTAATCACAGCCTGCTTGACGGTATGTCCAAGATATTCCTCGGCTGTCTTTTTCATCTTAGCCAGAACCATAGCCGAGATTTGCGCCGGGGCGTATTTTTTACCACCCATCTCAATTTCCGGTTCACCGTTATTGTTGGCTGTAACTTTATACGGGAAATTTTTAATCTCTTCACTTACTTCAGTGAATTTTCTGCCGATCAGTCGCTTTACCGAAGAGACAGTATTGAGCGGATTGCTTACCGCCTGACGTTTGGCAATTGTTCCTACCAGACGTTCACCATTTTTGTCAATAGCCACCACCGAGGGAGTTGTGCGCCCCCCTTCGGAGTTGCTGATAACCTCCGGTTCGTTTCCTTCGACCACGGCCACTACGCTGTTAGTGGTGCCAAGATCGATTCCAATAATTTTGTTCATTTATATCACTCCTTTTTTTCTTCTTAAAAAAAGCCGATCAATTTAAGATCGGCTTTTGTGGACACATTAGCCGGTAGCCTAGTTTGATTGCACCGGCGAACAATAGTTTGCGTTACGCGATCTTAACTTCAATTTCCTTCGGTTTGACTTCTTCCTTCTTCTGAAGTTTTACAACCAGCAAGCCGTTTTTGTAGTCAGCATTGATGGAATCTTTATTTACCGTATCAGGCATTGTGAAAGATCTTTCAAACTGGCCGGAACGGATTTCTCTGCGGATGAAATATTCACCATCAGATTTCTGTTCATCATTCTTTTCAACTTTTCTCTCACCACTGACAGTCAGGACATCATCCTTGACGACAACTTTGATATTATCCTTTTCCATACCTGGAAGTTCAAAAGTCAAAGCGACATCATCTTTGGTCTCTTCAATATTGACTCTGGGCATAAAGCATGAACCGTTGTCGCAATTGTGCTTTGGTGCATTTAAGAAACTATTAACAATGGCATCAAAGTCATTTGCGATTCTGTTTGGGTTTAGTACTAAGCTTCTCATTTTATCATCTCCTTTTTTTAGTTTTTATTTTCAACTTCTGGTCATGTATATAACAACAAGCGTGCCAGAATTTGTAAGGTGTTATTGTTCAATTGGTTAAAATTATAAATGACTAACATGCAAGCCACTACATGCCATTCAGACATACACGCATGCCATACAGACATACCATAAATGCATTAATGGCAGAAGGGGTGCCATTATGACACCCCTTCTAAAATGATCTGATATTTAAGTATTTTATTACTAAGCGTGACGAGCCAGAATATCTTTTACAGCTTTATTAATTGGTGAGATATTCAGTAAGAGCTTTTCCTTGGTGGTAAGATTCCGGTGAAACTCTTTTAATTTATCCATAGCAATTTCATCCCCAATTTCACCAAGAGCATTTACCGCTGCCAGGCGAGTATCCTGTCTTGATACTTTACCAGCTGTCAATTCTGACAAGTATTCTTCGTTATTAAGTACTTTTGATAAATATTCTTTGGCATCATCCCCGCCCATCTTTCCGAGAGCGATAATTCCACTAATAATCAAACCGGTATTGTTTTCAATAAGGTTAATCAATAAAGGAGTGAGATCCCTCGACCCAATCAGTCCAAGAGTAAGGACCGCCTGATCGCATATTTCCCGATCTGAATCTTCAGCCATAAGGGACAGCAAATCACAAGCGTCTTCGCCACCTATTTTTTCCAGAGTGGCAACGATTTCTCTGCGGACGCGAATATCAGGATCATTGATTCGCAGCCTCAGGGGAGCTATACCATCTTCATCTTTAAGCTGTCCGAGGATATAAATTGAATTCCTGATAACATACCATTTTTCCTCCGATAATTCCCGCCGGCCTTCATCTCTTTCAAACATAATATCATCCATAAGAATATCAGAGAAAACATTAAGCGTGCTTTTTCCTAATTTAGCCAATATTTTCAAAGATAACTGCCTGATAAATCTGTCGGGATGAGATATAATTTTGGAGAGTTCAAGGGCTACCTCTTCTCCGCCGGTGTTCATCAGAACTTCTTTGAGGTAGTCGGTAGTCATGTGGTCGCCTTCGGTCATATCATGAATCATAGCCGCCACAAAATCCTTGTGGTTAATGTTTTCAATAATCTTTTTGATCACGACCGAATCATAAACCGTTATTCCGTTGGCGATATGTTTTCTGCTGCCTATCGCCATTGCCAGGCGGGACATCTGCAAGTATCGTCGCTCAATAAAATGTTTCTCCATCATTCGCCAGATAAATTCCGAATATTCAAATGATTCCTTTTTGGATTTCAGGATATCAATAAGGCGCAACTGTAAATTTTCAAGAACTTCAGAGTCATTTTCAAAATCAAGCTGATCCAGAACGGTAATAGCCATATCCAAGGCCCGGCTGCGATGCATATTTTCAGCTGAACCAAAAAGACTCAGCAGATCATTGATAACTTCTATTCCCTTTTTTTGCTGGCCGGTTTTAAGCAGCCTGAAAAAAGCATTTACAAAAATATCCGGCTTATAGGAATCCTGATCTGCTTCAAGACAAGTAGCGAAAGCTTTATCGATGGAATCTTTTGATTCGAGTTTGATAGCTTTGACCGGATCGCCCATCTCCTTAACTAAGTCAGCCATCATTTTCAGATCTTTGAAAGCCACCTCGGCCTCGGCTGTGATCGATTCACGCATAGGATGATAGTCGATAATTTTCCATAATGATTTAAACTGGTCAGTTAGTTTTTTATTTGCCAGTTCATCATCTTCGGTGTTATTGATTTCATTAGCTGCTGTCGCCAAAGCCATCTTGAAAACATCTTCGTGCATGGAAGCTACTATTTCCGGGAGTAAATAAAAAAGGACTTCCGAATTAAAATCAATCCCTTTGGATTCCAGAATTTCAGATTTGTTATCAACGATGTCAATAAGGGTATTAACCTGATCGCCGATTTGATGAGACGCTAAAGCTTTTACGGTATAATCACCGTCAACATCCCCGCGATAATGACGGCTTTTTTCAAACAGGTCATAAGCCAGTTGTGAATTGATTTCGACTCCTAAAATATTATTTTTCTTAAGCCACTCATTCAATTGGACCATGTGTTCCGAGCGGTCTGTTTTTTCCACCAGCCATCCTATAAACCGTGTAAAATCAGAAATCAGGAGGCTATTATCAAATACTATGGCATTTATTTCTTTAACCTGCAAATAGCGCATAATCTCTTCGGTGAAGGGGGAATCTTTTAAACGAATATTGAGTGTAAAGAGATGCCCCTGATCAATATTGATATTGATTTTCTTTTTATACGAAAAGAGAGTCGTGAATTCAGAATATGGTTTAACTACCGCCTTAGCCGACATAGGGTGGTTGGAGCCGTAAATACTGACTTTGCGGCAAGCCATTGACAGCTCGCGAATAAGATTATGAGCCAGAATATTCAGATTAACATTTAAAGTTGATTCGTTAATTTTTTTGTTGGACTGTACCATTTGTATCTCCCAGGCAAACCAATTTTGCTGATTCGGTGGCGATATAAATAAAGTCGCCATCGCTTATCGGTGAGACTGAAATAGGACTATCAAACTTTCTCTGATTTAGGACTTGGCCGTCTGAAGCATCCAGCACAAATAAATTTCCACCAAGCGTGCCGGCAACAACATAATTGCCTACAACAATCGGCGGGGCTTTGACGACTTCAACCACCTCAAATTTCCAGAGAAGCCTTCCAGTCATTTTTTCCAACGATACTATCTGTCCGCTGCTCAGTGATAAATAGATTCTGTCACCATCTATCGCAGGCGTTGACCAGACAGGACCATCAAGTTCAGTCTCCCAAATAATTTCACCATCTTCCGGATTAACTCCGGTTATTTTTCCCGTCACACCTGCCGTAACAATGATCTCGTCATTGACTGCGACACCGGTAATCGGGTCATTGGTTTCGGTTCGATAGAGTACCGAACCATCCTCTGGAGATAATGCAAAAAGAGTACCGGCATCACCACCCTGATAAACCCGACCATGTCCGTAAGCAGCAGGTGCTAAAAAGCGTTCTTCGGCTTCATAAGACCAGTTAACCTGGCCAGTTTCCGGATCAGAGGATTCCAAAATCCCATCACCGGAGAAGACAAATAGGCGCTTTTCTACTAATATCGGACTGCCGGGAGCATCCTTAATATAGCGATCCCAGACAATTTTGCCATTTTGGAGATTATAGCAATAAATTCTATTTTTCTTAGGGGATAATGACCAGAAACCAAGGCTGTCCCCAATAATCATACCCGTTTGAGGATTTCCTTTGGTTTTGATTTTCCCCCTGTTTTTTCCATCATATTTATCAATTATTATGATTTTTCTCTTCGCCGAAGGATAAATAATCAAATCATCATACATTGTCAGAGAACCGGCCGGTTTTCCTCTGAGTTTCTTTTCCCATATAATATCGATCTTGCCGTTAAATCTTCCCTGAGATGCCACCCCTTGAGCTGATTTATCTCCATGATAATACGGCCAGGGACTTGAAGATAGTTTTTCTTCTTGTAGTAGTTTGAAATTAGTCGTACAGCTTGAGATAGCCAGACAGCAGGCAATTATAAAAATACATAAAAAATGTAACTTAGTTACTTTCATCAGAAATTCCATCCAAAAAAGAAATCAAAATCGGTGTTAGGGCTGATTGTATGAAAATCAGTTGTTCGGGTAAAATCAAAACGCAATAAAACCAAATACCCCAGTGCTACCCTAAACCCGGCACCCATTGAGCCAATAAAGCCATCAAACTCATCATCCCAGGCCGATCCGGTATCAAAAAATAGAGCCCCTCTGATACTTCTGAAACCCAACCCGCCAAAAGGAAAACCTATATACAGGTTATCTATCAATGGAAAACGGAGCTCATTGGAAGCAAACAAAACTTTTCGAGTATAAAAATGCTGGCGTTCGTATCCTCGGAAAGACCAGCTTCCCCCGAAATAGATCCGCTGCGGTTCCAGTCCGGCTGATGAATAACCAAAGAGTCGATTGGCAAAAGCCGAATAACGCCCCAGGCGGAAATAATGTCGTATATCAACCAGAGCAATCCGGTTGAAATTTCTCATCCCCTCCAGCTTGGTAGTAATACCAACCGTAAAATTATACCGGCGCCCTTCGATAGGTCCCGAAATTTCCCATAGAGAATTATCAAAGACCCAGCTTAAATAGTTTGTAGCAAGAATTGCTTCACGATCCTTTAGCCCATATAACCGATCACGTTTGTTATAAGCGGCCAGCGAAGTCAATTCGATACGGTGAAATTTTGAGAAGGGGTAGCTCAACAAAGTTATGATACCGGCTTCACGCTCCTGGAAATATCCCTCAAAGTCATTAAAATATTCATCATAAATATGATAAGCCCCAATACCCCAATTTAATCTTTTCTCACGATTGATATAGGTAACGCCGACATTAAAGGATTCAAAAAAATCATCTTTGGTGTCAGCCGTGTTGGTTAACAAAAAGTAGTATGCTTTATTACCGAGGACATCTGAAGCCGCCACCTGAAAACCCCCCAACGAG
>JBDRQG010000002.1:0-4393 GCA_043826475.1 bacterium | reverse complement strand
TGAATAATTAATTCTGAGGTCACCCCTTCGATCGGTTTTTCACGCGCAGGATAGATATCTGCTAACAGACATTTATCTGCAATTGAAAGAGCCTGAGCCAACTCAACAGCAAAATCTTTTGTACGGCTGAACAGATGCGGTTGATAAATTACTATCACCCGGCGATTATAAACTTCTTTGGCTGTTCTGAGGGTTGCTTCGATTTCGGTTGGGTGATGGGCGTAGTCATCGATAACCAAAATATCATTTACCTCACCAACAAATTCAAAGCGTCGACCGACCCCGGTAAAAGTTCTTAAACCATCGGCAATAGTTTCAAAAGCGACTCCCAGTTCGCAACATACGGCAATAGTCGCCAGAGCATTAGAGATGTTGTGCTTGCCAGGAACGCCTAAAATAATCTCACCGAGCAGTTCACCCTTTTGATAGACGGAAAACTGCGACCTGCCCGGTTCCATTTTCATATTCAAAGCCCGGTAATCGGCTTCAACTGAGAAACCAAAGGTTACATAAGGGCGGGCAATTTTATCACGCAGCAGCATCAACCGTTTGTCATCGGCAGATATCACAACTGAGCCATAAAATGGAACCCGGTTCATATATGTTAAAAACGTGTTCACTAAATCTTCAATGCCGTCATAGCAGTCCAGATGATCCGCTTCGAGATTGGTAACTACCGCCATAGAGGGGTACATAGAGAGGAACGAGCGGTCATACTCATCGGCTTCGGCTACGAGATATTCACCACTACCGAGAGCCGCGCCAGTTCCTAATTCAGCCACAACTCCCCCTACGATAATTGTAGGCTGGTATTTCCCCATGCGAAGAACTTTGCCGATCATTGAGGTGGTAGTGGTTTTGCCATGCGTACCTGAGACGCCAATCGAGAATTTAAGACGCATAATTTCGCCTAACATCTCGGCTCGTTTTATGACCGGTATACCCCTTCGACGGGCTTCGACAACTTCCGGATTGCTTTCTCCGACTGCCGAAGAAATAACAACAACATCAACATCGCTTAAATTATCAGGGCTATGATTATCAAAAACATCCACACCGAGTCTTTGAAGATAGCACGTTACATCGCTGGGGGTATTGTCGGAACCTTTTATATCAAAACCGAGATTAAACAGAATTTCCGCAATACCGGACATTCCAGCTCCGCCGATTCCGACAAAGAATAATTTTTTAATCTTACCGAACATCAGGCTTCCACATCCAAAATCGGAGGTTGTTGTTGTAATAACTTGCTCAACTTTTGTACTCAATTCTCATTCTTTCGTGTTTTATTGATAATTTTTATAATGTCTTCCGCTATGACATCCACTGCTGGTTTTTTGTTTTTAGTTTCTTCGCGTAATTTATTTTTCATCGAGTCAAATCTATCTGACTCTATCAGGTTTATTGCTTCCTCAATCAGGTTTAAATTTTTGAGATTATCTTCTTCGATAATTTCAGACAATCCCGTCGCCGCCATATCCTCGGCATTTTTCCTTTGATGGTCCCCGGCTGCAAAGCGATACGGAATCAAAATTGCGGGAATATTGCATTCGATCAGTTCCGCCAATGTTAAAGCCCCGGCTCTTGCAATAGCCAGATCAGCCGCTGCATAAACCTGCTCTATATTATGTGCAAAGGGGAAAAGAGTGCAGTCTTGTACCTTCCTGCCCGCCAGAGCGGTGACTTCCTTGTAATCTCCTTTCCCCGTCTGCCACAACAACTGATATTTATCAGACTCATTTATTTTTTCTAATCCAGCCAAAACCGCCTCGTTTATCGCCCTTGCTCCCTGACTCCCGCCGAGTATCAGAATTGTCTTTTTAGAATTGTTCAAACCGTATTCTTTAAAAGCCTCTTCACGGTTGCCATTTGATATAGTTCTTCTTACCGGATTGCCGGTAATTTTTATTTCTGTATTTGTAGTCAGGAATTCTTTCGCCTTACCAAAACCGAGATAGACGCAAGCTGCTTTGCCGGCTAATTGCCTCGTTGTAATACCGGGGAAAGAATTCTGTTCCTGCAATACGGTGCTGATCTTTTTCCAGTTAGCCATTTTTAAAACGGGCCATGATACATATCCACCAGTTCCCACCACAACATCAGGCTTAAATCGTCTAATCAGGAAAAATGATTTCAGCAAGGCTGTTACTATCACAAAAGGAACCAGCAGATTTTTCAAAGTCAATGAACGGACTATCCCACGCATATTTATTAAATGCAGCGGATAGCCCAGTTTATCTTTCATTCTGAATTCAATGCCTCGTTTGGTGCCGACAAAAAGTATATCTGATCCGCCACTGTTTTTTAACATCTCTTCAATTCGATTGGCAATGGCAATAGCCGGGAACAAATGTCCTCCGGTTCCGCCGCCGGCAAATATAATTTTAGCAGGGCGTATCTGATTCATCAGGCAACCCTCCGCGATAAATTCAAAAGCACACCAACAGCAACACTGGAGATCAAAAGGGATGAACCGCCATAGGAAATAAACGGAAGGGCCAATCCGGTAACAGGAAGAAGGCTTGTCACTACTCCAATATTGACGGCGATGTTAATAAAAAGAGAAATAACCATCCCCGATGCTAACAGGTAGCCAAATCTATCCGGCTGAGCCGAGGCAATCCTCATTCCTCTCATCAAAATATAGAAAAAGAGAGCCAGCAGAATTAACAAACCGATCATGCCTACCTCTTCACCAATAGCGGCAAAAATAAAATCAGTGTGCGGGTATGGAAGAAAAAACAGCTTCTGTCTTCCATCACCCAGCCCTACTCCAAACACTCCCCCTGAACCGAGAGTCAATGCCGCTTGAGTACTTTGATAGCTTCCTTTTAGAGGATCAAAGATTGCTGAGATATAATCGAGAATACGCGCCTTTTTATAACCAATTACAAATACCAGAAATGCCGCTGCCGCTATTGATGGAGTTGCTACAACAAGTAGATGCTTAATTTTTGCTCCGGCTAAGAAAAAGAGGCCGACTGCGGTAGCGAAGATAACAATTGTTGTTCCGAGATCCGGTTCGAATACAATCAACAAAAGCCCGATTCCAATAATCGGGGCATAGCGGAACAATATCTCTTTGTAGTCTGCCACATTTCGTTCCCGGTTTGATAACGAAAAAGAGAGATAGTATATCAATACAATTTTAAATAACTCAGAGGGTTGAATAGTAATCGGTCCCAGAAAGAGCCAGCGGTGCGATTCATTACGTGCCGGCATCAGGAAAACAATCGCCAGCAATCCCATAGTCAGCAGCAATGCCGGAGCAGAGAAAACCGCAAAACGGGCAAGGTCTATTTTGCAAATAACAACGACCGCACACAACGAAAGAATAACCCAGATAATCTGCTGCTTCAGAAAGAAGAAGTGTGATCCAAAACGGCTTTCAGCCAGCATTGAGGAAGTAGAATAGATTGTCACCAACCCGGCTATCAGGATTAGCAGGTAAGCCACAAGCAGACGTTCATCCACTCTAATGCTACTAATTTTTCTGTTTGCTCGTTTTACCATTTTTTAAATTCGCAACGACCGTTTTAAAAACCCGGCCGCGGTGTTCAAAGTTTTCAAACATATCAAAACTGGCGCAGGCGGGCGATAACAAAACTGTCTCACCCGGATAAGCCATATCAAAACAGATTTCAACCGCTTCTTCCATAGACTCGGCAAACTGCACCGGGAAATTCTTTCCCAGGGCATTCATTATTTTTTCCTTTGCTTCGCCTATGGCTACGATTCCTTTAACTTTATTTTTGCCATATGGTACCAATGGTTCATATGATGATCCCTTGTCCCGCCCGCCGGCTATCAGATATAAGGGGGTGTCTACCGACTGCAAGGCATAGCAGACCGAATCGACATTGGTCGCCTTGGAATCGTTAATAAAATTAATTCCCGCTACACTATTAAGACGTTCAAGCCTATGCTCCACGCCAGGGAAGGTATTTAATACCATTTTTAAAACATTTTTAGAGATCCCAAAAATATTTGCAGCAACAATAGCGGCGGCAGAGTTTTGTAAATTATGCGGGCCTGGGATTAGAATATCATCGCACGATATAACTTCTTCAGGAATACCATCGACATTAAGGCACAATTTATGGTCATGCATAAAAGCCGCAGATTCATTATTATCATTTACTGAAAACGTTAAGACATTTGCCACAGTTTTGATTTCATCCGCATTTGTTCCCGGATCATCCTGATTTAGAATCAGGTAATCCGATTCGGTTTGATTTTCAGTAATGCGATACTTGGCTTCTTTGTATGCTTCGAAAGTCCCGTGACGATCCAGATGATCAGGAGACAGATTGAGAATCATAGCGATATGCGGTTTGAAATCGGAAATCGTTTCCAGTTGGAAATTGGAAACTTCAACAACAGCTATACCATC
>JBDRQG010000001.1:0-2524 GCA_043826475.1 bacterium | reverse complement strand
GTTCCCTTTCCGTCGAAGCATTGCCATTGTAACCTTCTATGCCGTCCTGGGGTGTGGTGGTATTGGGATAGCCGTATAATGTCTGATTCCTGCCGTTCAGCCAAAACCTGGTATTTTTTGTAGTCGGTCTTCTCACCCCCGATAAATAGAATTCTGAAGTTGTGGGTCCGGAAAAGTATCTCACTTCCAACAACAAATACCTTGCTGTGCTGGAACATTGATAGACAAGGGAATCGGGATACAAACTGGATGTAGCGGAAGCGACCTGTGTTCCCGGATAACTGCTCCCGCAATTATAGAGGAACATGTCATAATCTGTCGATGAATTACTGCAATTCAGTTTCCAGTTAATTTTCTCATAACCCCCATATCCCCCATCGTAATAGTACCAGTAGGACCGGCCGCTTGTTCCGTTGGTAGCCCCTGTTCCAAAACCGCCCAAGGCCGTACAACGATAACCCGAAGAGGTTGAGACCAAGCCTACGTTAGCATAAACTGTTTGTGGACCAATTACCGTTAGTAAAAACGGTAAAATCAGAAACAATGCATACTTTTTAAGCATGGCTGTGCTCCTTTGTAAATAATTGTGTTTGTTTGGGTTTGGGAAATATTATCATTTATATAACCTATTGTCAAGTATATAATCATTTAATTTGCCTTTTCATTACTTATAGTCAATATACTTTGTTTAATTTTAATGGTAGACTTTGCTTATGAAAACTCTTGTACAAATTGGGAAACAAATAAAAGCAGCTCGGAAAGCAAAAAAAAAGACCCAAGCTGATCTAGCTGATTTGACCGGCTTGAGTGACAACTACATTGCTCTTTTGGAACGCGGACATAGATCCCCTTCCATTGAAACCCTCGATAAAATATCCAAAGCCTTAAAGGAGCCAATAAGTTTTTTCTTTATATTCACCCAGGAGAAAAGAATTGAACTTACAAAAAAACAGTTGTTGGATAAGATGATTAAAAAATGCAGCGAACACAATGCTGATGATATTTATCTTGTCCTTGAAGTTGTCGATTTAATAAGAAATTTGAAACAGACTAAATAAGCTTATATACAACAAAAAAGCCGTTCCTTAATCGGAACGGCTTTTTGATTACTATCAATCAATTTAACCAGATTTTTTGTGTATCATCATAAATTCTTGCAGTTGTGGCTTTCATTACAAGCGCAATACCATTTAAGGCTCCCTGTTTGGCTGTGTATCCCTCGGAGCTTACAGCAATATCCTCATGGTTGGCTGCGCGATATTTCCAACGCCACTCCCCACGGTTGTCCTTATAAATTATAAAGTACATAGCGCCTCCTATAAATTTTACTCTTTTTCTATAACCTGCTTAACCTTGGACGCCAGATCAGCCAAATGATATGGTTTGCCGACGAAACCAGATACCCCGATCTTAATCAATTCCTCCGATTCCACATCAGAAACATAACCAGATGAAATCAACACTTTTATTTTGTGATTAATGCTTTTTAATTTAAGGAATGTATCTTTTCCGTTTAAAATCGGCATCATCATATCCAGTATCACCAGTTCTATTTCACCAAAATGATCGTTGTAGTAACCAATGGCTTCGGGTCCATCGCTGCAGGTATGAACCTTATATCCCACATGGGTAAGTAAATTTTCCGCAAATTGTCTGATCATCTCCTCGTCATCAACCAACAATATCCTTCCGCTTCCGGTTATGGGCTTTTCAGAATACTCCGTTTCAATTTCACTCTTAACCTCCGCTTGCCCCACCGGTAGATAAATATCAAACACGGTCCCTTTCCCAGGTTCGCTTTTCACTTCAATCATTCCATTATGGCTCATTACTGTTCCGTAAACGCCGGCCAAACCAAGTCCGGTCCCCTTGCCTTTCGCCTTGGTCGTAAAGAAAGGTTCAAATATATGCTGTTTGATTTGATTGTCCATACCGTGGCCGGTATCCGTTACGGATATTCGTATATATATGCCCGGCGTAATGGCATAGTGCATTTCAGAAATTTTAGCGGCGTCAATAAATGTTTCTGCAGTAGAAAATGTAAGCAATCCGCCGTCGGCCATGGCATCACGAGCGTTGATCCCGAGATTTAACAACATATTCTCTATTTGCGATGGATCGCCGATAATTATGGGAGTTGGAGCACCCAATCGCCGGTTTATTAAAATGCGTCGATCTATCGTCTTTTCCAACATGTTACATATATCATCAATAAGTTGATGTATGTCTATAGAATGTTGATCTACTTGTCCTTTTCGGGCAAAAGTCAATAGTTGACGGGTTAAGGAAGCTGCATGTTCAGCGGCAGTGATTATGTTTTTAACGTAAGCCGATAATATGCTGTTGTCATGTAACTTTAATGACAGAAATTCCGCATTACCCATAATACCAGCCAGCATATTATTAAAATCGTGCGCTATTCCTCCGGCCAGCAGACCTATGGCTTCGATTTTCTGGAAATGCCTCAATTCCTCTTCGCTTTTCTTCCGCTCCGATATATCCCTTACAAAAACCAAAGCTCCGG